>JAPYWV010000041.1 GCA_028276165.1 Acidilobaceae archaeon | reverse complement strand
CTAAGAGGCTCATTCAAGCCTGGTAGTATTGTAACAGTTAGGGTTAGAAGTGTGAGAGAGGGGGGCTTCGAGCTTGAGGTATCGAGCTGGGGTAACCTCTATACGGGGTTCAAGGTCAAGATCATACGAGATCTAATAGAGGCTATAAGAAGTTACAGGAGAAGGGGTTATACGATAATCTTATCCAGTAAGTACGGTGATTGCACCCTACACCACCTAAGGAATCTAGGGAGGACTATAAGGGCGTCCAAGGGAGTGCTAGTCGTATTCGGAGGCCCCTATAGATGCCCCTACGAGTACACAGAGCATAGCGTATACGATGCTATAATCAATACGGTGCCCAACCAGGGGACTCTAACTGTGAGGACTGAGGAGGCCATGATAGCGACGTTAACAACCATAGACGTGGTGGAGAGGATGTGCGGAGACGAGATGGCGTTCTGTTAAGTGTACAATGCTACCCTCATAGGAGTACATGTATTATAAGCTTTTAAGGGTGGAGTGAAGGCAATAATAGGCGTGGGGGTTTAAGCCAGTGGGTGCTAGGAAGAAGCATGCACCTAAGAGGGGTAGTTTAGGGTTCTCGCCTAGGAAGAGAGCGTCTAGACTCGTACCTAGGGTTAGATCCTGGCCCCAGGTAACCCTGGGGAGGCCCCTACCCCTAGCATTCCTAGGCTACAAGGTTGGCATGACCCACGTGTACATCATAGATGATATCCCTGGAAGCCCCACCGCTGGTAAGGAGGTCTTCGTACCCGTAACGGTTGTTGAAACCCCACCTCTCTACGTTCTAGCTGTTAGGCTTTACGGCTACGATCCTAACAGAGGTCTATACACCATAGGTGAGGCGTGGGCTCAACCTCCACCCGAGCTCGAGCTACATAGGAAGATCTCTACCCTAGGTTCTCATAACCTGGAGAGCGAGCTTGAGGAGTTAGAGAAACACCTAGCGAAGGCCGTTGATGTCAGGATTATTGTTGCATCCCAACCAAAGCTAACGGGGGGTTTGAGCAAGAAGAAGCCTGATGTACTCGAGGTTAAGATTGGAGGTGTTAACGATATCAAAATGCTCTACACCTACGCTAGGGAGAAGGTGGGTAAGACCATAGCTGTCGACGAGGTCTTCCAGGTAGGCCAGCCTGTTGACGTGATAGCTGTGACTAAGGGTAAGGGGTTCCAGGGGGTTGTGAAGAGGTGGGGTGTTAAGGAGCTACCTAGGTGGCATAAGCATAGGAAGGGTAGTAGGAGTGGCCCCGGAGCTAGGGGGTCTACTGCTGGTAGCTGGTGGGAGATCCCACAGCCGGGCCAGATGGGGTTCCATAGGAGGACTGAGTATAACAAGAGGTTGCTAATGATAGGCAGTGACGGCCTACTCATAACACCAGCTGGAGGCTTCCTACACTATGGTGTTGTTAGAAGCCAGTACGTGGTATTAGCCGGTAGCATACCGGGGCCCGCTAAGAGACCGGTGGTTCTAAGATGGCCTATAAGACCTCCATCATGGTATTTAACACATGGGGCCCTCAAGCCTAAGATCGTCTATGTGAGTTTGGAGAGTAAACAGGGTAACTAGGGGGTGTTCTTCACATGTACTCAAGCCTACTACTATACCTAAGGGACCCCGTCACTGTACCAGTCTACTCACCTGATGGTAGCCAGCTGGGTGTCGTAACGTTACCGGATATATTCAGGTTCCCTGTTAGGAAGGATTTGATCAGAAGGGTTTTCCTAAGCGAGTTTACAGCACGTCTACAACCTAAGGGTAGGGATCCCCTAGCTGGTAAGAGGACTACGGCTGAAAGCCTGGGTATAGGGTATGGTCTAGCTAGGGTTCCAAGGATTAAGGGTAGTAGGAGGGCTGCCTTCATACACTCAGCTAGAGGTGGTATGGCAGCGTTCCCACCTAGGGTTGAGGCTAGGATATGGGAGAGGGTTAATAGGAAGGAGAGGATACTAGGGACGATTAGCGCTCTCTCAGCTACAGCAGTGCTAGAGCTTGTTAAAGCTAGGGGCCATAGGTTCTCGGCTCCAGCGGTCCCAGTGGTCGTGGACTCAAGCGTCCTTACAGCAGTATCTAAAACTCAGGAGGCGGTGGAGATCCTCAAGAAGCTAGGGTTGTATGAGGATATCGAGAGGGCTAAGGAGCATACCAGGTGGAGGTCTGGTAAGGGTAAGAGGAGGGGGAGGAGGTATAAGGAGCCTAAGAGCATACTATTTATTGTGGAGGACGTCAGCTCGCCCTTCGCTAGAGCTGTTAGAAACCTGCCTGGCGTGGATGTTGTAATGCCAAGTCTTGTTAGCGTACTACACCTAGCACCAGGAGCTCATCCTGGTAGACTGACATTCATAACAACAGGGGCTCTTAAAGGCTTAGAGGAGAGGTTTAGGGTGGGCTTGGAGTGATCGATCCAAGCATAATAATAAGGGTGCACTTCAGCGAGAAAGCCTCCGCTCTAATGGATAAGGAGAACGTGATTACATTGATCGTTGATAGGAGGGCCTCTAAGCACGATATAAAGAGGGTTTTCGAGGACATATTCCAGGTTAAGGTAGTGGAGGTTAGGACTCTGATCACTAGTAGAGGTGAGAAGAAGGCCTACGTGAAGCTAGCTCCAGAGTTTAAGGCGAGAGACGTGGCCACGAGGCTTGGGGTTGTGTAGCTGCTACTCCTCCTCCCCCTTAACCTCCGGTATCCTGGCTTTCCCGTTCTCCACTATATCTATGACCTTCCCCACTATATCTCTTATAGCCTGGGCTGCCTCGGAGTCAGGATACTCCTGTAGGAATATCCTCCCGGTGTCGTTGCACTCCCTAATCCTAGGATCTAGTGGTATAGCTCCTAGGAATGGGATCCCGTACTCTTCTGCTATCTCCCTAGCAGCCCCCCTTCCGAAGATGTATACAACATCCCCGTGAGGGCACCTGTAGTAGCTCATATTCTCTATTATGCCTATAACCGGTGTTCTCATCTTGCTAGCAAACGCTACAGCCCTCTTGACAACCGACTTCGATACATCACTTGGTATTGTTACAAGTATTATGCCGTTAAGCTTGGGTATAGACTGTACTATTGTGAGGGGCTCATCCCCGGTCCCTGGGGGTAGGTCTATGAGTAGGTAGTCTAGAGGCCCCCAGTTAACGTACGCTAGAAGCTCTCTAATAGCGCTAGCCTTAATAGGCCCCCTCCATATGAGGGCTACATCGTCTCTAGGGACTAGGAGGCCTAGGGATGCTATCTTAACACCAGGTGGTACGGTGATAGGGTCTATTGTCCCATTCATCCTAGCTAGCATCCCGTAGCCTGTGGGGATACCGAACATCTTATGTATGGATGGGCCGTGGAAGTCCGCATCTAGAACCCCCACAGTCCTCCCCTGGAGCGCTAGGGCTGATGCTAGGCTTGATGTTACAAGGGATTTACCTACACCACCCTTACTACTCATAACAACGATCTTATACTTGATCTTCATCATGTTAGCAACAGCCATAGACTGCTGTCTCTGCAACTCCTTCATCCTCTCAGCAACCTCCCTATAACTACCACCCTGCGTGCCCGAACCCTTCTTGTAATGATCTATCCTAAGACCCTTAGATTCACCGCTCACCCTAAGCCTGCACCCATACAATCTAGGCTAGTGGGAAGATATATTAGCTTGTATTTACTCCACAGCTGGGGTTTAATTTGAAGCTGGTTCTCGTAACAACCCTTGAAAGGCTGGATTCAAGTGTGGTGGAGAAGCTCAAGGCTTTAGGCTACGATGTTGAGGTTCTTAGCGTGAGAAGCCTGAACCCACTGGATGTCCGTGAGGCTCTTAGAGGTGTTAGCTTCGACTACGCCATAGTCCCCGGGACCTCCCCCTACGACTACTCCATGCTTGGAGGTAGAGTTGTTAAAGGTACTGTATCGCCTAAAACCCTACCCTACGTACTTGAGCTTGTAAGCCCAAACCTTCTAAGCCCCAGCGTGCAAGCTGAGAAAGCGGTTGGCCCAAATGTTATGATCGAGGTTTCCAGGAGGGTCTACGAGGATGTTAGGGCTGAGGCTATCTATGCCTTCAAGCTAGGTAGCCTAGGGGTCCCGCTTAGACCACCACCCATCATTGTAGCATCAGATGTGTATGTAAGGGAGGGTAGGGGTGTTGACGAGATCCTCCTCGAATCAGCCTACAGGTACTCTGAGGGGGCCGACATAGTTGTTCTGAGCTCTCAGCCCGGTCTAAGCAAGAGGGTTTACCTGGATGCACTAGATAGGGTGTTGAGCCTAGGGAGGGTTGTTGCAGCTGATCCAGCGAGCTTGGAGGTTCTAGTCGATGCTCTAGACATGGGAGCCCACATTGCGATGAGCTTAACTAGGAGTAGTCTAAGCGAGATACCAGGAAGGCTTAGGAGTAAAGCAGCGTTTGTTATAATACCTGAGATCATGGCGTCCTGGAGATCTAGGGTCTACGAGTTAAGGAGAGCCTATGAGGAGGCCTTGAGGCTGGGCTACGAGAACTTAATACTAGACCCCGTAGTAAACCCCCCGGTTAACAGGGGGCTCCTCCAATCATTTATCGCGGCGAGGGAGCTCTCGGAGGAGAGCAGAGCCCCCATAATGCTCGGTTTGAATAATGCTGTTGAGATGATGGACGTGGATAGCCATGCTAGCATAGGGGTTCTAACACTGCTAGCGGCTGAGTCAGGGGTATCAATAGTCATGGTCGGGGAGGAGAGCTATAAGGCGAGAGGCTCTACTAGGGAGGCTAAGAAGGCAACCATAATAGCTGGTGTCGCCTTAAAACTAGACACCCCACCCAAGGATCTAGGCTATACCATCTTGAACTTAAAGGGTAAGAGCCCGCCCGGGGGTGTTCAATACAAGGGGTACGCTAGGTTCATAGTGGATAACGTGGAGGTGGATTGCAGGGAAGCTTTTAGGAGGGGGGAGGTGGAGTGTGGGAGTAAAGTCTACGAAGTCTGCGCTCCCTGGGCTGAGGATCTAAGTTTTCCCTCCCTCTAGCTCCCTCCTAACCTCCTCCTGGAGCTCCCTAATCTTCCTAATGTTCTCCCTAACCTTCTCAAGCCACTCTCTGGAAGCCTCTATACCCTTCCTGACGAAGAATGCTACAGCCTCACTCCTACTCCTGAAGATCCCCGCTTCGACAAGCTCGTCGATAACCCTAGCATCCTCCTCCCTCAACCTAATAGATGATATTACCGTGGAGACAGCCTCGGTAGCCCTCCTAGCCTCCTCTAAAGCCTCCTTAAGGGTTTCACCAACCTCCCTGGTAACAATCCTAGCAAGCCTATGTGGTAAAGCTAGGATCACATCTATATGGTGGGCTCTCCTCCCCTTAAGGCCTGGAATGCTCTCCTCAATCCTCCTAACAACCTCCTCGTACCTGGCATTAAACTCCTTAACCTTATCCTCTAGCAGTTTATCCAGCTCGTCAACAGCCTTCCTTAAACCCTCATCCCCCCGCCTCTCAGCCTCCCTCCTAAGCTCACCAATCCTCCTCTTAACCTCTACGAAATCCTCCTCAAGGTCATCAACTATATCCTCCAGCTCGTGGTACAAACGTCCAAACCTAAAAGGACCCTTCCACCTGGTCACAGCCTCCTCTAGCTCCTCAAGCTCGCTTACAGCCTCACCATAGGCATCTAGAATCTTAGCCCTAAGCCTCTCAACCTCCCTCTCAAACTCACTCACTCTTACCACCATACATGTAATAGTGTAAGATAGAGTTTAAAAACGTTATGTTTAAAGCAATATTTTATACTTATTATTCAAAGATTAAACATTAACATTCTAGTTGAAGTATTGATAGGTTGTAGTTACTGAGTGTCTTTAAACACCCAGCATTATGGGTAACATGAGGACTTTGAATATTTAAGGTTTAGTGTGTAGTATACCCTCTTGGGTTAAACCCTTCCCCCTTGTGCTTGGGGTGGTATTCTTGCGGTTTGAGTTTGTCGTCGTCGGCTCCGGCATAGCCGGGCTTTCGACGGCCTACATGTTGTCCGAGAGAGGCTACGATGTCGCTCTAGTCGGGTTACCAGAGTTGATGAAGATTGTTGGAGGGAACTCTTCGGGCATACTAACATACCACATGCCTCCCCCCTTCATAGACTGGTCTTTGGAGACACTGGATTTCTACCTAAGGCTTGGTGAGGGTGTTGTTGAGAGGACGTTATGCCTGTGGATGTCCAGGGATAGGGGTTTCGTTGAAGCTGTATCCTCTAGGGTTAGAGAGCGTGGTGTTAGAGTTAGAAGGGCTTCAGAGGGTTACCTTAGGGATCTAGGTTTAGATATCGTCTTCCTCGATGACGAGGTGGTTACTCTAGGCGATGGTTTTAGGATTAACGTTGGGAGGCTTGTGGAAGCTCTCTCATCCAAGCTAGAGTCCATGGGGGTTAGGATTGTGAAGGGGTGGGGTGAACTTGAAGGGGACGGTGTTAGGGTTGGTGGTGAGGTTATCAGAGGTAACACTATCATAGTGGCTGCTGGTGCTTGGAGTAGGGAGATCCTTGGTTTACACAACACCATTATATACAAGTGTCAAGCGGTGAGGCTTGAGGAGCCGAGGATGGAGTACATGGTGATAGACGACTCCATAGGATTCTACATGAATAAAATGCAGGATAACACCGTAGCCCTAGGGGATGGGATTAAGGTTGTCACTGGAACCCCGGAGGAAGCGTTTAAAGCAGATAGGTGGGTTGTAGAGGAGGTCATAGGTAGAGCTAGGAGGAGGGGTATCATAGCGGGGTATAAGATAGCCTACACGGTATCAGCACCATGCATAGGGACGGGGGATGCCTACCCACTAGTTGGAAAGGTTACAGACAACGTGTACACCATAACGGCGCTCAACGGGGTAGGATTCTCGATAGCACCAGCCCTAGCGAGGATGCTAGTAGACCATCTAACGAAAGGTGCTAGGATACCAGAGCAGTTAAACCCAAGAAGAGAGATACCAGTAGGGGAGCCTAGAGAGCCTATAGACTAGCTTAAACCCTTAAGTACTTATCCTCGAGGTACTTGATGAAATACTCGGGGTTGATTGGCTCTCCTAGAGCTCTCACTATGAGCTCTCTAGGCGGGTACGTGGCCCCCCATCTGTGTATCTTCTCCCTCAGGTATTCTCTTACCACATTGAACTTCATCTCCCTCACCACGTCACCGAGCTTACCAACCTCCCTCTCCATAACGGCCTTCAGCTGTGCGGCTATCAGGTTCCCTATCGTGTATGTCGGGAAGTACCCTATGGATGTTAGGGACCAGTGTATATCCTGGAGCACGCCTTCCCTAAAACTCTTGGGTTTAACGCCTAGGAGTTCTTCCATGTACTGGTTCCAGAGCTCTGGTAGATCTGAGACTTTAACCTCACCTGCTATCAGCATTCTCTCAAGCTCATACCTAAGGTGTATGTGTAGGTTATAGGTAACCTCATCGGCGTCAACCCTTATAAGGCTGGGTCTCACTATGTTGAAGTACCTGTAGAGCTCCTCCACACTGTAGCCTCTCGTGAAGCCAAGGTGCTTGTCGAGAGTCGATTTAAGCACTTCTGCGAACTCGAGGCTCCTCCCGATCACGTTCTCCCAGAACCTACTCTGGCTCTCGTGAACCCCAAGGCTAGCCCCCCTAGCTATGGGTGTCATCTTAAGCCTCTCATCAACCTGTAGGTCGTAGAGTGCATGGCCGAACTCATGTATTACAGCGAACAAGCTCCTCCTGAAATCCACACCTTCATACCTCGTCGTAATCCTGACATCCGATACCCCTAAGCCCACGGTGAACGGGTGAGCGCTCACATCAAGCCTACCCTTATCCCAGGGGAATCCCAGTATGTCTAGAACCTCCCTGTTAACAGCCTCCATATCCTCCCTCCTATACCTCACAGACTCTAGCGCGTGCTCCCTAGGGTAGAGGTCTCCGCTCAATATCCTCTCCAGTATCCTCTTAACAGAGGGTGTGAGCTTTGAGAAGATAGCCCTAACATCCCTATCCCTTAGCCCCTCCTCGTAGTAGTCTAGTAGAGCATCGTAGGGGTGCTCATCGTAGCCTAGGAGCTCCGCAACCTGCCTCTTAAGCTCTACAATCCTAGACAGGTATGGTTTGAACTTCTCAAAATCATCCCTCTCCCTAGCCTCACGCCACACAACTGGAGCCTCACCCCTAAGCTTAGCCAACTCATATTGGATACCCTCAGGGATCCTCCTAAGCCTCTCAACATCCCTCCAGAGAACCCTAACAACACCCCTCTCGAAGTCATTCAAACCCTCAACGCCAACAAGCTTGTCAACAAGAGGAGCGATGTTCTCGAGGAGAAGCCTCCTACTGAGAAGGCTGAGCTCCGCCAGCGCAACAGACCTCTCCTCAACACCCCCACGAGGCATGTAGGTCTCAGAATCCCACCCCATAAGGCTCGAAGCGTGACCCAAAGCCCACAAAACCCTATACCTCTCAAGGAGCTCCAGTACAAGCTTATTCTCAAACAAACCCTAACACCAAGCAAAAGCTCCTAAAAGCAAACCTTATCTAGTTGAATTCACAACTGCTAGGGGTTCTAACCACACACCCGCCACCATTACCTCCTTAACTCTAGCTTAATGCCAAGAGCTTCTAAACGTTTAAAACCAAGGTCTTTTGTGACTAGAGTGTAGCCATGCGCCATCGCTATTGCAGCTATGAGAAGATCAGCGTCGGGTAACAGCTCTCCCCTCCTCTTAAGCTCCTCGTAGATCTCACAGTACTTTAGAATTGCATCATTATTTAAACCTAAAACCTCATAGGATTCTTCAAGTAACCTTTTAACCCTCTCTCCTTCCTTGAGGAACCCCTCTTAAAACCTCTATTAAAGTTATTATCGATATTGCTCCGCTCTCGAAAACCCCCTTTCTAATTTGCTCTACGAGCACACTTGTATCAAACAACTTCATCTTAGCTTAAACCTCTCTCTAAACTCCCTACTTGACCTTAAAATACTCTCAAGATCCTCATCGCTAAGAGCTCGCCTTAATTCCTCAAATGAAACTCTAGCTTTAAGTTCCCTGGCTTCGGTTAGAAGCTTTAATAGAAAGCTACTCCAATCCTGATCCCCCTTATGTTTCTCAAGAATCTCCTTGACCTCCCTTAAAACGGATATAGTGGCATACCTTCTCAACTACATCACCATGTAATCTTATAGCTAGAACAGTTATAAGGATTTAAACGTTGGAGCCCTCTGCTAGGATGAGGTTACCTAATGGTGTTGGGATATAATAGGGGGTTTCCCCCTCCTTGGATGTTAAACCTGTTCTAGGAGGCTTTTGGTATAGTTTAAGCTATTGTTTTAAGGAGCTCCTCTATGCTTTCAGCTAGCTTGTCTACATCTTCTGGGCAGTTGTATATGTAGAAGCTTGCTCTTACGCTACCGTGTGGTGCTCCTAGCCTATCGTGTAGTATGTGGGCGCAGTGTAGTCCAGTTCTTACAGCTACCCCGTGTTGGTCTAGCCATAGGCCTACCATGCTTGGATCCACGTTTCCAACGTTGAAGGCTACTATGCCTAGTTTAACCTTAGGGTCACGTGGGCCTAGTACTCTTATCTCTCCTCCCAGCTCTTCCAACCTCTTCAAGGTGTACTCTGTAAGCCTCCTCTCATGGGATTCAACGTTCTCCATGCCAAGCTTCTCCAGGTAGCTTACAGCCTCTGCTAGGCCTACAGCCTCCACTATAGGTGGTGTTCCAGCCTCAAATCTCCATGGGAGCTCATCCCACTCAACGCTAACCCCCCTATCGCCTAGCCTAACCCTTTTAACTGTGCCACCTCCACCTAGTGGTGGTTCTAGGTTCTCGAGCAAATCCCTCCTACCCCATAGGACTCCTATGCCTGTAGGGCCTAGCATCTTATGGCCGCTGAATGCTAGGAAGTCGATTTCAAGATCTCTAACATCGACCTTCATGTGTGGTACTGATTGCGCCCCGTCTACGGCTACGAGAGCTCCAACGCTATGAGCTATCCTAGCTACACGCCTAGCATCACTAACATAGCCTGTAACGTTTGAAGCGTGACCGAACGCTACAACCCTGGTCCTCTCGCCCACCATCTCCTCTAGGAGCTCCCACCTAGGTACACCGTTACCATCTACTGGTAGTAGCTTCACCCTAGCCCCCACCATCCTAGCCACCCTAACCCATGGTAGTATGTTGCTATGATGGTCGGCCTCGGTTACTATGATCTCGTCACCACGACCTATAACGTTGTTGAAGGCCAGGGTTAAGGCTAGCAGTTGTAAGGCCTCAGTGGTGTTCTTAACGAATACAACCTCATCCCAGCTCCTAGCGTTAATAAACCTAGCTACGATCTCGTGAGCCTCCTCGTAAGCCCTGGAAGCCTCCATGCTTATAGAGTATACACCCCTATGGACGTTAGCATAACTACGCTCCATGAAGGCCACCATAGCCTCTATGACACTCCTAGGCTTAAGGGAGCTAGCAGCACTATCGAGGTAGGCTACACCTCTAACCATGAGCTCCGGGAAATCCTGTCTAACAACCCTACAGTCCAAGAGGGGGCACCTAGAGCCTCCTAACCTTCAAGGTGTAAGTGTAGCCATCGCTATCGAAGTCGACAATCTCACTAGGCCACCTGGATACAATCCTCATAACCATAGATGATGGGGCAAAATCCTCCTCACCAACAATTACTATCAAATCCCCGGGTGAAGCCTCCTCAAGTGCCACCATTAGCTTAGCCGAAGGCTTATCAGTACAGGTCTTCCAAGCCTCCTTGGTGAGCTCGATCCTCCTCTCAACCATAACCACACCCCTCAGCTAGAGGTAACCCTCAAAACTATTATGCTTATCTCCGTAAAACCGTTAAGAGCTCATACAACCACTACAAAAGGGGCAAAGAGCACACTCTATAAACGTAAAAGGTGGGCCTATAATTTAAAACACCTAAAACTAACTGAAACTGTGATAGCCTCATGTGGTAGGGTGGAGGAGGAAGATCTAAGGGTTCTAAACGCTAACACCTCCTAGCTAAGGGAAACCTTCAAACTACAAACCCACGAATAGCACACTTTAAAACCAATCCTTGGCTGGCAGGGATCCTTATATACTTTTCGGTTGATGTAGCGAAGATCAAACCTCAACCATTGCTAGGTGTTCCAGCTGGACACGAAGTCAAGATCCCTAGCTGGCCTAGGGATGATGAGTGGTAAAGCTTAAATACCCCCTCAGCCAACCAAGACCATAGGGGGCCCACAGCGGGGAAAACAAGGGTACAACAATAGAAAACAAAATAGAAACCAGCGACTACAAAGCAATACACCACGACAAGGCCCCCCATGGTGCGGAATCCATTACATGGAGTTGAAAGGTAGAGGAGAAGCTGGTCAACGTGCTAGCCCACGTCTGGAACCGAATCCATTACATGGAGTTGAAAGAGGTCTACCCTAGGTAGACCGTCCAGCCCACAGTAAGCCCACGAATCCATTACATGGAGTTGAAAGACCAGCAGGTCTACCAGCCACAACCCCACCACCCGGTGAATCCATTACATGGAGTTGAAAGGGATCTCCCTCACATTGATCCCACCTCTGGCCCTACTTTGAGGGTGAATCCATTACATGGAGTTGAAAGTATGGGAGTGGTTCCATGATGCCGACAGCGTCTCAGAGTACCTGAATCCATTACATGGAGTTGAAAGGTAGCTCCTTGAGTATGTCTTTGAGCTCATAGGTGTGAATCCATTACATGGAGTTGAAAGACTGGCATTTGTGCGTCCTCCGTGTTTAGGGCTGGTGGACGAATCCATTACATGGAGTTGAAAGGCCGAGTAGGGGTCATAGGCTGGGCTGATGGTTCCATTCGAATCCATTACATGGAGTTGAAAGTCCATATAGTGTTATTGCCTCGATTCTATAGTCATACCCGAATCCGTTACATGGAGTTGAAAGGGCTTCAGGCGTGGCAACGCTACACCCTCTACTACTAGGAATCCGTTACAGGGAGTTGAAAGCCTACCTTCAAGACCCTAGGTCTCCTCTTAATCCACTCCTGAATCTGTTACATGGAGTTGAAAGAAACTAATAACAACCCCCCATCACACAGGAATGGCCAACAGCGAATCTGTTACATGGAGTTGAAAGTTGTTATTAGTTTTAGTGCTTAGATGTTTTAATGGGGGTTGGTGTGTGGGTTGGAGGGTTTAGGTTTTGTTTTGTCACGGTATTGCTGTTGATCTTGTATACTGGCGTTCTGGGTGTCTCGGCCTCTGACGGTGTTGTAATCGACTTGTCTGTTAAGCCTGTGTTCTCCAAGGTTGAGGGTGTGATTCTTCCAGGTGATGTTGTTAGGGTTACTATTAGCGTTAGATCTACCGGGTTTAGCGGTGACAGTGTTAGGGTTGATTACGTGATGGTATGTGGTGGCGATTCTGGAGTATTTGTTGTTGGAAGAGGTGAGGTCGATGTAATCCTAGATGGTGGTCTAGGTTCTGCTAGTTTTAACGTGGAGGTTCCATGGTGTAGGATCTTGACTGTGGAGGCGGCCCCTCTCGGTCTCACTATTGAACCCTCCAGGGTGACAGTTGGTATCGGCCCTGAGGTTGCATTGAGGCTCGTCGAGCCTAGGGATCCATTCTTAGGTGAGAGGCGTGAGGGTGGGTACATCATAGTTAGGGTTCTGACAAGAACCAATGTGGATGGCGGGTACGGGGTGCTAGTGGTAAGGGATGAGACCCTGGGTTTAACGCTACTGGAGAGGCGTATTGAGGTAGTGGATGGTCGTGTTCACGATGTATACATAAGGCTCCCAGAGAACCCTGTAAGGCTAGGGGTTTTCAAGGAATGGTCTATGCTCCACGTTATATCCATAAGGCTTGTAAGCGAAAACGGTGATAGCTACCCCGACAACAATGTCGTGAACCTCTACGCTGTAATCCTAGCGGACGACATATGGAGGATTCCGTGGGCTCTCAGCATAGCCGCAGGCTTCATAGTAGCCCTAATCGTGGTAGCCTACATATCCAGGAGGCTCTACACCTGATGTAGCCTGCGGTCCCTGTACACAAGGTACAATGTTGGCGTAGCTAAGACCAGGAACGTCACGGCCGCCGCTATAGCTGTAGCCGTTAACCCTAGCCTATCGAATATAAGCCCTCCCAGCATGAACTCCCCAAAGGCTATGCCTAGGGCTAGTACGGTGACGTAGAAGCCCATCTGGACACCCCTCATCCTAGAGGTGTCAGTGTAATCTGCTAGGAGTGCTAGCATGGCTGGTGGTAGCATCATGGGGGGTACCGCTAGGATAACTAGTAGTGGTAGGAAGTATGGCCTGAGTAGCATGTCATAGTAGAAGCCTCCCACCACGAGTAGTAGAGCTGTAGAGACGACCCCTATTGCTACAGCTCTAAGCTTACCTATAAGTGATGCTATGTAGCTTCCAACGAGCAACCCCAAGGCCACCGCCACCAAGCCCGCTATGAGGGTTAAGCTTAGCTCACCCCCAATCCTATCAAGGCCCACAACTGCTATCCCAGCCTCCTTCAATATCTTAGGGGCCATGAAGGCCAAGCCTATGAGGCTAGCTAGCCCAAACCATAGGGGGGCAAGCTTCAAAGCCCTCCTCTCAACGGAGAATACAACACCCCTCCCCCCACCACTGGGTGCTGGTAGTGCTAGTAGGAGGGCTAGAAATGATAGGATGGCGGAGGCCATGAAACCCTCAAGTAGGCCTAGGAGCTCTAGGACAAACGCTACTATAAAGCCTAGAGCGTAACCCCCCAGGTTGGAGGCCTCAAACCCACCAGATCCAAGTAGCCTAGCTAGAGGCCTACCACGGGTCTCCTCGGCTAGAGCGGAGAGGCTGGCTACGAGAACAGCAGCAGCCATAACACCATTAAGAGAGTTCAAAACCAGGGTAGCAGTAGGGCTCCCAGAGAGGGTCATAGCGGTATACGATATGGATAGAGCGAGCGTGGCCAGCACAAGAGTCAGCCGGCCGCCAAACCTCTCATAGAAACCACCAACCAGGAAACCCGTTAAACCCTCAGCTAGAGCATAGGAAGCCAGGATAAGCCCGTGAAAGGTGGGGCTCAAGTCGGGGAACGTGAACACAAGAGA
>JAPYWV010000143.1 GCA_028276165.1 Acidilobaceae archaeon | reverse complement strand
ACACCCTCAATGAGGGCCCCAACACAACAAAAATGCCGAGAGTTACCTAGAGCTAGGGAGACCCCAGCTTAAAGCCCTAAAGCTAAGACCACGCAATAGCTCTAAGTAACCCCCACACCACGATCCCGAGGATGATGGGAGCTCCGGGGGTAACTCATGGTAGCTCCCATTGTGGGAGCTCTAAGAGCAGGTTACTTAGAGGGATCAACGTTCAACAGCCTTACCGCCTTCAAGGTTCTCCGGGGAGCCTGGGGTTGGTGGGTCTAGTTGATGTGGGGTTCGCTCTTGAACACTGCTATATGTCGGAGGGTGGGAGGCGTGATAGCTCCTATGATGGGGTATGCTTGTACACTAATGGTTATTGTAAACCGGGGGGTTGACACTTCTGGATGATGGTCTTAGGTTTACATCTAGGTTAGCGATGGTCTCGTGTTTAAAGGGTTTCCTCTTAACCTAGGTGTTTGAGGGTTCGATCTTGGATTTGGTTTTACAGCTTATCACTGGCCTGGTTTTGCTCACGCTTTTAGCCTTAGCTATCACTGTTGCTATCTACTATAGGGCTACCTCATCTGATGTCTGTAGGGAGGGGTCTGGTTTTGAGGGTTAGGCTTGTTGTATTCGATGTTGATGGTGTCCTCGTCCCCGTTAAGAGTAGCTGGCAGTACCTCCATGAATTCTTTGGCGTCTCGGGTGAGGCTGAGGTCTACAGGGTTATGTTTGAGAAGGGTTTGATAGACTATGTTAGGTGGATGGAGCTCGATGTAATGCTATGGGTTAAGGCTAGGGGTGGGCCTATACATAGGGGGGAGCTTGTCGAGATACTATCTAGGATCGAGGTCGACCCAGAGGCCTCCCTTGTGTCAAGGTGGCTTAAGAGGAGGGGTGTGAGGGTAGCTCTTGTAAGTGGTGGTGTGGACCTCCTGGTATCTAGGGTTGCTGAGGTTGTAGGAGCCGACCTGTGGATGGCTAACAAGCTTTCATTCGATAAGAGGGGTTACCTTGTGCCAGGAGGCGTACCACTGGTTGGTGTCTGGAAGGATAGAGCTGTTAGGGTTATAGCTGGAGCTCTAAACATAGACCTTGAGAACGTCATGTACGTAGGGGACTCCATATGGGATAAGCCTGCAATGAGGATAGTAGGCTACCCGGTGAGCTACAGGGATGAAGAGGGGGTTTTAAGGGATGTAGCTAGGTACGAGATAAGAAGGCTTAGCGAGCTAGTGGAGCTCGTGAAAATGATAGAGGGTGAGGGTAGCTAGCAAAGACGGCGATACCCTGGCAATACTCTAACCCATCATCCTCACTATCTCCACTAACTTCATGGTATACTCTCTGGTCCCAAGCGGTCTGACATCGCTAGCATACCTAGCTAGATCATGGGTTACAAACCCACGTCTTATAGCCTCCACCACGGACTTCTCGATTAGATCGGCTGCCTCACGCCAGCCTAGAACCTCTCTTAGTAGGAGAGCTCCTGCTAGGATTGAGGCTGTGGGGTTAGCCGTGTTCCTACCAGCATGTTTTGGAGCTGTCCCGTGAGCTGGCTCTGCAACAGCAACACCATCCCCCATGTTTATACCAGCTACCATCCCAACACCTCCGACTAGTGCTGCAGCCACCTCACTAACCAGGTCTCCTAGCACGTTAGGGCATACTATTACATCGTAATCCCAGGGTCTGAGTATCAGCTGTTGTAGCATGTTATCAGCAAGCCTATCGTTAACGAGAACCCTCCCCTCTGGGATCACACCACCCGTGGATTCAACCTCCTCCTCTAACACAATCTTATCCCTGAACTCCCCTAGTGCAACCTCGTAAGCCCACCTAGCGAAAGCACCCTCAGTGTACTTCATAACGGTACCCTTATGGGCTATGGTAACCCTCCTACGACCCCTCCTGATAGCCCATGAGAGTGCGAGTCTTACAAGCCTCTGGGTAGCAGTCCTACTTATAGGTTTAACACCTACACCCGTGTCGGCTGCCAGCCTAACACCATACCTCTCCCAAAGGAACCTCCTAAAGTCCTCAGCCTCTATGCTATCAAAAGGCCACTCTATGCCAGCATAGAGATCCTCGGTGTTCTCCCTGAACACCACGAGGTCCACCCTCTCAGGGTACTTGTATGGAGTGGGCTGCCCATACCACCTTACAGGCCTGATGTTAGCGTAGAGGTTGAGAACCTGCCTTAAAGCCACATTAGCACTCCTATAGCCACCACCAACGGGGGTTTCAAGTGGCCCCTTGAGGGCTACCCTAACAAGCCTTATAGCCTCAACGGTGGCCTCTGGGAGCGGTGTGCCGCAAACCTCGTATGCCTGCCTCCCGGCTATGAGCTCAAGCCAGTACACCCTCCTAGAACCACGATAGGCTACCTTAACAGCCTCGTCCACAACCCTAACAGCACTCTCAACAACCTCAGGCCCAATACCATCACCCTTGATGATAGCGATAACAGGGTTACTTGGAACACTGAGAACACCATTACTGTATCCCAGGAGCTCCGAACCTGGAGGTAGGTGGAGCTCTCTAACATCACATGGACCTCCAGTCATGGGGTCCACCACCGTTGATCTTGAACATAGGTGGTTTAAAAGCCCTACATTATAGCGTAACATGAGATCTCCAAGTTATAGGCTTTAATTGCACAAGCTCTTGTTTCATAAACGTTTATTGGGTTACCCTTTTAGGGGAGGTTAGTTGAGGGAGCTACCTATGCCCCGGGAGTTGAGGGAGCTTCTCACATTCGATGATGTTGTGTTAGTGCCAGGGCTAGCTACTGTTGAGCCTTCGGAGGTAGACTTGACCTCGAGGTTTACATCGAGTATCGAGGTCTACATACCCCTCGTCTCAAGCCCCATGGATACTGTTACCGAGTGGAGGCTCGCCGTCACCCTAGCTAGGCTTGGCTCTATAGGCGTTATCCATAGGAATATGAGTGTCGAGGATCAGGTGGCCCAGGTTAAGCTTGTTAAGAAGTCCAACCCATCCCCCTGGGCTGAGGTTGCCAGGGCTTCCCTAGGAGAGGATGTTAGGGA
>JAPYWV010000142.1 GCA_028276165.1 Acidilobaceae archaeon | reverse complement strand
GGTGAGGGGATCCCTGTCCTGGTTAGGAGGGTTGAGGGCTCAGGTGACCTGGTTGCCGTTCACCGCTCCATAGCGGGTTCCGATGAGGGTAGAGTCTACATAGTGGATGTTAATGGAAAGCTTCTAAATGTTCTAGAAGGTGTACTACATGATTTCATGGTCAGAGACGGGGTTTTATACTATGTGAGGAGCTATACGAGGATTAAACCCCCTGATGGTGGTGATACCCCAACGGATAGGATTGTTAAGCTTGATGGTGGAGAGGAGAAGGTCGTCTGGGGTGAGGGTTTCGTTGAAGGCGGCGAGTCTATAGATGTCGCCTACTCCCCCGATCTTAGGAGAGCTTTGGTAGCAGTCTACAAAGGCTGGTCTCGATCTAGGCTATATATCGTAGATCTTGATACGGGGTCTACGGAGTTCCTTGAGGGTGGCGATTACAGCGTTATCCTAGCCGGGTGGGCTAGGGATTACGTTTACGTTAGGAAGAAGGTTGAAGGTATGGAGGTTGTCGTCGGTAGTAGGGTTTACAAGTTCGAGAGACCTATACACGATGCTGTGGTAAGCGGGGACAAGCTACTTGTAGTAGAGAATGTAAGTGCATCCCATAGGGTTAGGGTTTACGACCTAGAGTCTATGGAGTTCAAGGAGATCCTGGGAGGTGAGCGTTTCACAGTACTCTCGGTAGACGGCTACAATGGCAGGTTCCTACTTCATAGAACTAGTTTCACAAAACAGTACTCCCTAGACATAGTTGAAGGCTATAGCGTTAGAACAGTCGATGAAGGGATTACTGTCAAGGATGCTGTCACCATAGATCTATGGGTTGAAGGACACGATGGAGTTAAGATACACGGGTTCCTTGTATCAAAGGGTGGTGGCGTTAAAGGAGTTGTACTCTACGGCTACGGTGGGTTCGCTCAAAGCCAGATGCCAAGATACACATTTACATTCCACTACCTACTAGACCTAGGCTACGCCATAGCAATAGCTAACATTAGGGGTGGTGGAGAGGAGGGGGAGTGGTGGCATAGGGCTGGTATGCTTAAGAACAAGGAGAACACTTTTAAGGACTTCGCTTCCTTCGCTAGATTCTTCAAAAACCTAGGGCTGAAGGTTGTAGGCTTTGGCATAAGCAATGGAGGGCTAACAGTGGGAGCTGTTATAACTAAGTGGCCTGAGCTCCTAGATGCAGCGATCATAGGGTACCCTGTGCTAGACATGCTTAGATACCATAAGCTCTACGTAGGCAAGTACTGGGTTCCAGAGTATGGAGACCCAGAGGATCCAGAAATGAGAGAGTACCTTCTAGGCTACAGCCCATACCATAACATTCCAAGAGATAGGAGGCTACCACCAACACTAGTATACACAGGCCTACACGACGATAGAGTACACCCGGCACACGCGATAAAATTCGCTGTAAAAGCAAGACTACTAGGACACCCAGTATACCTGAGAGTAGAAAGCAGATCAGGACACCAAAGAGCACAAGCACAAGTAGCCGCACTTGAATCAGCATACATAATAGCATTCATAGAGAAGATGCTAGGGTACCATGATGCGAAGTCGTAATCCCCTGGTAGGATTGCTAGCTACCAGGAGCACCGAGCTTAGGCTTAGGTGCACGGCTTCGAAAGCCTCTTGTGAACGTTGAGAGGTTGCAAGCTTGAAGCTTAAAGGGTTAATTGCTTAGCAGAGCCTCTCTTAGACAGCTCACTATATCGTTAATTAGGATGCGAGCTATACCATCCAGCACCCTTCTTCCCATTAAGGCTGCTAGCCCTCCTACAGTTCCCTCAAAAACCCAGCTCACCCTAGATCCTGTGTTAACCTCGTCTACTGTGAATATCAGTGTGAAATCTAGGGTGCTATTAACACCTTCACCTCTACCAACAACCTTAACGTATTTAGGCTCTTCAACCTCGACAAGCCTACCTACAACCACAACATCACCCCTCAAGGGCCCCACATTTAACGTTAAATAGACTTTAAACTCGTGTACACCTACCACCTCCACTTCTTTAAACCCGGGGAGTACTCTAGCAAACCTCAGAGGGTCTCTTAGGAATTGAAATACGTAAAGTCTACTTCTAGGGACTTCGAAGCACCCATCATACTTCAACCTCAAGGGTAGATCGCCACGCGTATAGATCGAGGGTAACTCTCACGGGTTAACGACTATCACATTATGAACGCTTGGTTAACTACATCCTGGAAATCCCTTGGTAGTACCTTCTTCCTCTCAGTGTAATACTTGTAAAGCTTCTCTAGGAACTTCACCAGGATTGGGCACCCATCGTACTTACCATCCCTATCGCACTTACCAACCCTACCCTCAACTGTTGCCATTAGGAGGCATTGGGTGGTCTTCTTATCGAAGTAGGGGCATAGCTTGTGGTATTTCTTAGCGGTTTTCATCATAAGCGCTATCCACCTCTTCTCAGCATCCTCCTCGGTTGCTTTAGCCAGGGTTTCACCGCCTCTCACAGACCCCACCCCTAGTATTCTTGTACATTTTAAGTTTAAAAACAGACACCCTTACCCTCATCGGGGCCCATGGAGTTTCCATAACTTCTATGATCCTTCTAGCCTAATAACCTTCCCCTACCTCTTTAAAGAAGGGTGTCTAGTGGTGCTTCTAAGGCCACCTAGCAAGTTCGAGGTATTCGGCTCCGTAAGATTCTACGACGTCTGCGAGGTTGTTAGCTTGAGTAGCATGGGTGTTCGGGGTTCTAGTGGTGTTTTTGGACTGGATAGGGATAGTTTGGTTGACATGGCTTCTAAGACTGCTATAGTGGTTCCTGTTAAGAATGAGGATCTATGGGTTTTTGAGGGTGTTGTTAGGGCAGTCCCTCTAGCCTCCCCTCTTATCGTTGTCTCAGCATCCTCCAGAGAGCCCGTTGATGTCTATAGTCATGAGGTTGAAGTTGTTAAGCTTATTAGCAAGCTGTCTGGGAGGAAGGCTATTATAGTTCACCAGAGGGATAAGGCTTGGGTTGATGTTCTAGCGAAGGCGGGTCTCGGGGATCTACTTGATG
>JAPYWV010000141.1 GCA_028276165.1 Acidilobaceae archaeon | reverse complement strand
ATCTCACGGCTTCAGGATAATCTCCGAGTTTCCCGCTCAGCTCCCTAACCATAAGGGCTGGTAGCATTCTCTTCAACGTCTCCTTTTCATATTTACCCTTATACCTAGATATGATGGAGTCGACGGCTTCACCGCACGTCCCGCTGTAACAGCTGGCTATGCCCATCGCCTCACACAACCACGCCTCCAAGCAGGGATGTGCTATGAGTATCTTAACCCTCGATGAGCTCCCATCAACCTGCCCCACATGCTCTTCGAGGATGCGCTTGCGAACCACACTAGGATCTACTCCCTCGCTATCCACTAGTACTACGATGAGGTTGTAGTCGCCAACCGCTTCTTTCACGTACCTTCCCATCTTCTCGCTACACACGTTAACGGGGTTACTAACGACAACGTAGACACTATCACCTATGAGGCTGTATTCTTTTAAGAGCCCTACTAGTTCTCTTATAAGCTGCTTTGCATACGTATTGTCGACGACGAAGTACACCTTACACGTGCGCGAGCACCGCTCTGGTGTCATCAACCCTCAAGCCTCAGGAGACCGGATAGTAGTAGCTCGCTTAGGGTAAGCCTCTTCTCCCTCAACCTCCCTAGAACCTCCCCGCCAAGCCTGTAAGCTTTGGTCTCTCCGTTCACGAGCTTCAGTACGAGGACCTCGCCGGGGCTCCTAGCGTAGTCTAGCGGTATCGTAGAGTGGGTGGTTATAATCACGTTAACACCACTACTCCTGAACTCGTCCAACAGGAACTGCTGGAGCTCCGGGTGGAGGCTATTCTCAAACTCGTCCACGACTAGGAGCGAGGGCTCCCACTTTAGAAGAGACTCTAATATGAGGGTTTTGAGGACACCCTGCGGAATAGATATAGGTGCTAGCCTTAAACCATCAACAACAAGCCTCACGAAGACCCTGCCATCAGCCGTGGGCTCGAAGACCACATTGAAATCCCTGTAGCCTGGGAGACTGTACCTCAAAGCCTCCCTTAGATCCTCACCAACACTACCCCCGGTAATTGTGAAGAAGAACTGTAGGAAGTTAGAGGCATCAGGCCTCAACCTCTCACTCCTCTCCAGAACCTGAGGGGATGCAACCGCCCTCCAGTCGATGCTCTTGACCACAGCAATACCCTCAATGAAACCGTACACCACAGCAGATGCCATGAACAGGAGGTGGGAGACCCTGGATAGAACACCTCCAGCCATAGACTTGGCGATCAGGTCTTTAACGAGGTTAAGGAGGGTATCAACGGGTATGTTTTCGGAGACTAGCTGTTGGTAGGCAGGCGAGCTAGTGTTAACAACCAGCCTCCCACTGATAAGCCTTTCTAGTTGTTCTAAACACCTCCCCCCTAGTATGGAGATTTCAAGCTCGTTAAGCATGCGATCTTGAGGATCTACTGTACCTCCCTCGACGTCCTTCACTATATCAATGAACTTATTGAAAATAGAGTATGTCGTCTCCATTTTACATGTAAATTCTAATTTGGTGGAAGCAAGAGTGAATACTTCTGTTATGGTAGGCAACATAGGGGCAAACTTTCTGACAACTTCTATGGAAGTCGCTACCTCCTTTACCCCCCTTCCAAGCTCTTCTAATGATCTTGCTTTCACAATACGGCCCCTAAGGAGGTGAAGGAGGAGTTCTTTAAGTTCCTCTTTCTTCCCATACACGTCTTTTAAACTATTTATTAGCTCAATAGTATAGGTTAACTCGCCAGCAACATCTAGTACGATTGTCATGGAGTTTCTCGCGGTATCAACCTCTATTACCTCATTCCCACTAGTGATAGAAAGGCTCTCCCGTAGAACGCGGAACCTTCCCCCCTTTCCCGACACCTCGACCTCGTACACGATATCCATGGGCTTCAGCATGCTCCGGGAGTGCTCCACAACATCTCTTACAATGTTCGATTTAATCTCGCGGATCCTCCCCTCGACGTCGTCGAGCTCCAGCTTAAAACCTATCGTTATTGGGAGATCCTCGTTATGGCCTGAGACTACGTTAGAGTACCCCCACCATTTGAGGAAGGGGTTCGGGTTCAGACCGTGGGCCCACTCGAGTATATATGTGAGTAGCTCGAATACTTCAACCAAGGCCGTCTTACCGGAGCCGTTAGCCCCGACAATAATTGTTAGCTTTGAGGGCGTTCTTACCCTGAGGTTCCTGAGCGACTTGAAGTTCTTAATCCAGAGCTCCTCAAGCACAGCTAGCTTGCTAA
The DNA here is from genome assembly GCA_028276165.1 of Acidilobaceae archaeon. Classification (GTDB taxonomy): domain Archaea; phylum Thermoproteota; class Thermoprotei_A; order Sulfolobales; family Acidilobaceae; genus DSZV01. Next base: position 832 of record JAPYWV010000141.1, on the reverse strand, counting down.
ACTCCTTCATAATCACGGTCGCCACCTACAGCTCCTCTTGAAGACGTTACACTCTAAGATTATAAGTTATGTGGATGTTTTATTGATCTTAAACGATGGGTGGCGGGCCCGCCGGGATTTGAACCCGGGACCTTCGGCTCCGCAGGCCGACGCTCTGGTCCTGGCTGAGCTACGGGCCCTTTCCCCTCTATGTTCTGTGTGTCTTTAGGGTTTTTTAATAGTCTTACCTATTCCTTCCTTGTTGGTGTGTGTTTTGTCTTGGAGGTTTTATTGTGTGAGGTGTGGTTTTAGGGGTGATGTTGGGGTTTACTATCATAGGTGTCCTGTTTGCGGTGGGGCTCTTGAGGTTGACGGTACTCTCCCTAGCTTCCCTAGGGTTCTTGGTGAGGGTTCCACGCCTCTTGTCTTCGATAGTGTTGGTGGTTCTATTGTTGGTTTTAAGCTTGAGTATCTTAACCCCTCTGGTAGTTTTAAGGATAGGGGTGTCTCGTATAGCCTCCAGTTTGCTCGTAGTCTTGGTTATAGGTGTGTTGTTGTCGACTCTAGCGGTAATACCGGTCTCTCCACGGCAGTCTACGCTTCAAGGCTTGGTCTTAGAGCTCACATCGTAGTCCCCGCTACTGCTAGCCCTGGTAAGCTTTCGTTGATGAGGGCTGTTGGCGCTAACGTCATAGTCGTCGGGGGTAGGGGTGAGGCTTCCATGGTTGCGGAGTCCTATGCTGGTGAGTGCTTTCACGTAGCACACCTTACAAGCCCTGTCTTCATAGAGGGTGTTAAGAGCTTGGGCTACGAGATTGCAGAGTACTCTAGGAGGGCTACCGTGATAGTCCCG
>JAPYWV010000040.1 GCA_028276165.1 Acidilobaceae archaeon | reverse complement strand
AATACCGGCTATCGCCATAGCAGATAGGTATGATGCTAGGAAGGGGAGCTCGCTATCAACCCTCCTCCTCCTATCATCTGCTCTGAGAGAGGGGTATGAGAGCCCTATAGCTAAGGCTATGATGGGGGCTAGGAGGGTTCCAAGAAGAGCTAGGACTTTGATTGTAAGAGTTGAACCACTAGAGATAACTATGGCAGCTATGTAGAGTGCTAGTAGGAAGGCTATCAAGGTAGCTAGAAGGACCCTTGCAGCGTAGAGGTAAGGGTGTATTAATAGACCAGCCCTCCTTATGCTACGGTCTAGCTCGAAGGTCCTAGCGAAAACAGGGGCTATGGAGCCGAACAGCCTTAAAGCAATGTAGTCGTAGCCGTCCATAAGGCTAGCCTTGGAGCTACCCATCCGTAGCACCCTCAACTCCTAGCTCTTCAAGGACACTCCTTGGATCTACATAGTACTTGTAGATGTACTCGGCAACCCTCCTGTAATCCCTTACACCCCGGTCTACAAGAGCTTCTAGCACCCTAGATCTCCTCTTAACCTCATCCACAACCTCCTTATAGGATAGCCCTGTGGATTGTGAAACCTCCCATAGTATCATGCTGTCATTCAAGTTGACTTTATGCTTATCACTAACAGGATCCCATGTAGCTATGAGCGCGTAGTTCTCGTAACCCTTAATCTCCCATATGGTTGTAGCCCTCCTAACTGTAACAGGTCTCCCCTCAACAATCCTGGTAACTCTTTTGACTAAGAGAGCCCATTTCATGAGCGGTATGTAGCTTTGAGGCACGTTCATCGGGGGGCTTGTAAGTCTTTTAACTAGAGCACCCACGCTCTCTGCATGCGCTGTTGTTAAACCTCCATGTCCTGTAGCTATAGCTTGGAACAGGACGTAAGCCTCCTCCCCTCTAATCTCACCCACTATTATAACATCAGGTCTATATCTTAAACTCACCTTAACTAGATCGTAGAGAGTAACCTCGCCAATCCTAGAGCCTGTTACAGCATAGCTAGGCCTTGAGACTAGCTGAACCCAGTTCTCAAGTGTTAGCCTAAGCTCAGGTGTATCCTCTATCGTAACAACCTTCATGTTGGGTCTGAGTAGTGTTGCTAGAGCGTTCAACATCGTAGTCTTCCCGGAACCTGTAACCCCTATGACTATACCGGGCATCTTATACTCCATAGCAATCCAGAGGTATGCTGCAACCATGCTGCTAAGAGCTCCATGGGCTATAAGGTCGGTTATGCTGAGAGGTCTCTCCCTAAACTTCCTTATGGTGAACGTGGAGCCTCCAACGCTAACCTCCCTCCTAAACGTTGCCGCTAGCCTGTGACTCTCAGGTAGTATAGCGTCTAGCACTGGGAAGGCTGAGCTTATATGCTTACCAGCTTTATGAGCAAGCCTTAGGATCAGCGAATCCAGCTCCCTCTCATCCTCGAACACAATGTTTGTTGGCATGCCCTCATACCTTTGATGCCAAACGTAGATAGGTCTTCTAACCCCATTACAGCTAATATCCTCTATAAACTGATCCCTCATGAGAGGCTCTAGGGGTCCGTAGCCCACGGTATCTCTTAGAATGTAATAGAGAACCTTCTGCCATGAGATGTTGGGTCCGAGAGTGTCACCGAGCTTTGCACTATAGATCTTTACAACTCTCCTAGCCTGCTCTACGAAGAACTCCTTCTCCTTCTCGTAATCTAGAACACTGCCTCCATAGGGTTTAAGCTCCCACTCTAGGATTCTAAGTAACCTCTCATAGACGCTCCTCTCAACACTATTAAGTGGAACCTCACTTACATAGTATACCTTAGCTTTAGACACCCTATCCTCGAGTATGACAGCGTAAGCCCATGGATATACTAGAGGGTACCTCTCCACCTCATCATAGTTTCCATTTCCCATGTTTATACCCGTGATATCGGCTTTTGAAGCCTCCGTCTCACCTCCACCTTTAACTTCACCTAGGCTCTTAGGGGCCCTCTTGAATAACCTAAAGAACACTATTGTACAGCACCTAGACTAGTATGTCAGGCTGAATACCATAAACTTCTATTCTCTACGCTTACATGCTACTTTAATTGAACTTTAAGATGATAGAAGTAACCCCGAATAGCGTAGGGCGTAGCCTAAAATGAGGAGGCTTGGGATTCTAACGATAACAGCAATGATACTCCTCCTTACACTACCCGTACCCACAGAGGGCACTACAGGTTCTAGACTTGAGGGGGAACTCACGGTAGAGTTTGAAGCTACCAGGGTTTACGGTTTAAACCTCATAAAGCTACCTGAGTGGATGAACTACTCGAAGGCTGTAACTACAGGGAGCTCCCTCGTGCTCGCAGGCTCAGGGTATGCTGTGGAGCTTTCACTAGATAGCTTAACTTTTAGGTGGGCACACTCGATAGTCGGTAGAGTTACGGCTTTAACCGTGGATTCCAAGCCTGCTAGGTGGGCCTCGATAGGGTCGAGTTTAGGCGAGGTCACGGTTGTGGATCTAACTAGCCCAAGCTACAAGACGACCTTCTATACGGCATCGAGAGCTCCGGTGAAAGACGCTTTTGTAGTGCATACGAGGGGGGGTTTCAGGCTACTGGTTCTAGACGAGCTTGGCTTCCTATATGCTATGAGGGTTGTTAGAGGCTTCCTTGGAGGAGGCTGGTTTGAGCTAGGGCCTACACCTCATAAGGGAGCTCTTACAGGCATCTACGGCTTGAAAGCTATCAGCGTTCACCCAGCAGTACTCCTAACAGACTGGGGCTCCTATAAACTGCTGGGTAACATGGTGGCGGTGTTTAGTGATATAACGTTGCCACACCCTGGCACTAGGTCTTCGTTCTTAGGGGGCTTCATAGTAGACGTTCTATACGACGATGGAGGCCTCCTGCTTCAAGCCTATACGGGGGCCTTCAACAAATCCTTGAATGTAGTTGAAACCAGGAGCCTCTACTATGCTGTAAAACATGGTAGATACCTAGTACCCCTCCCTCCGGGCCCCACGGAAGGTAATATCTATCAGGCTAGTGGTAGTACTATAAACGTGAGAGGGCTACCACCAGGCGACTATGAGGTCCTTGTATTCTACGAGATTAAGACCTCTGATAGAATCACAGGCTATACCTACTCCTCATCGTGCTACGCTGGTGTGGGTAGGCTTAAGGTAACCCCCGGTCATACGGTTAGAGGCGAACCATTGATACTTAAGAAGCTGGGAGGGGGTCTTGAGGAGTGTCTAAGATCTTTTAAACTCCACGAGCTCTACGTTGCCGAAGCTATGCAAGTACTACTCCTCCTAGACCTTACAAGGCTGCCTGAGAGCTTTAGCTATGGCGAGGATGGTAACGTAGTACTACTACCGATCCCCAGGGAGTTGCTAGAAGCGGGGATCCCGAACCTCATAGACCATGGGGAGGTCATCCTAGCTATGCCAGGCCCGGGAACGCCTGTGGGCTGGGAGGATTTGGGGATTGAAGCTGTACTCTTAGTACCGGTAGGCGGGTGGCTTCTGATATACTATGTGGGTAGGGGTCTAACCTTAGCGGATGTAGGCTACATGCAACCTCAAACGATATACTTCGGTAGCAAGATCACAGCTATAAGCATATCCCCTGATGCTTCAAGGATATACGTTGGCCTAGAGTCTGGTGCTGTCTTTAAGCTTGAATGGCTTAGAGCAAAGCCTCTAAGGGCCTTCGATGGCGGGTTGGCGAACAGGTATATCATAGACTCATCTCTAGAAGTGGGAGGAGGGCCTGTAACGTATGTTGGCGAGCTGGATGCTAAAGTAGCAGTAGTGTCGACAGCTGGGGGTAGGTTGCAGGTGGTTAGACTCGATGACATCATATCAGGCTTAACACCCTTATGGAGGGGCCCTCGAGGCTTCGAAGGCGTTGATACGGGGCTTTCAAACATAGTGTTCACAATGGGGTCGCCTGGAACCCTAGTCGCATTCTCTCAAGGCTCTCGGGAGCTTTACCTTTTCAAAGGCGTTCTAAGGGAGTTGACCCCGCTAGTTGTAAACATAGTGCCTGTTAGCTTTAGAGACGACGGGTCATGGTTCATCTCACCCCCACCCCAGGATCTCAGAGTTGTAGCTAGTGACAGCAGAGGGGTTACTGTTGCCGTGGACAGGCAGCCTGGGGGTAGAGCTACATTGTACTTGCCAAGCGGCTTCTACAGTATCACGTTTGAATCTAGCTGGGGTGTAGCCTCAGTTAACTTAACGGTTACACCTGGTTTTAATGAGAGGACGATAGCCTTAGTCCAGGAGCCTGGTGGTAGAGCTTATGCAGAGCTCCTCGAAGGAGGGGTTACTATAGCTGATGTAATTGCGAAGAGACCTCCCAGAGCTAGCGTTGACATAAGGTTCGTGGACGTGGATGGGAACCCTGTCTTGTCGAAATTAAAAGTTACACTTGAAGGCCGTGGTTACACGAGCTCTACAACAGCTATTAACGGTGTGGCTAGGTTTGAGAACGTGCCTCTAGGAGCTTACAGGGTTTTAGTAGAGCCTTTGGAGGGCCCTTACGATAGGCTTGAGACCCACATTAGGGTAACGGTTAGAGGTGCGGAGCCTAGGATTGTGGAGCTTAGACCTCTCACACTCACTATAACCCTGAAGCTCGTAGATAGACAGTTCAAGACTGTTATAACAGAACCTTTCCTTGTTAAACTTGAAAGACTTGAAGCCGGGTCTTCTAAGCTAGCTTACACACGCGAGGTTAGGGTAGTGGGGCAGGCTAAGTTACAGTTACCAGTAGGCACGTATAAGGTGACCCTTATCCCAGCGGGGAGAGACCTCTACCATGTACCCAGAGAGTACAGGTTTATAGTAGAGAAGCCTGGGGAGGTGACTATAGAGTTACAGCCGAAGACATTCACACTAACAATACAGGCCAGAGACCCCTGGGGGTCACATCTATCCGGGGCTAGGGTGACCATAACACGGTACGATGGCCTACTATCGCTAGAGGGTGAAACAGATCAAAACGGCATCCTCTCAGTAGCCATACCTCCTGGGGCGTACGAGGTTAAAGTTTCCAAGATGTGGTTTAAAGATACTGTGGTATCGGTTAACGTTCTAGGGGATGAAACTGTAGATGTTACGGTAGAGCCTGGTATGATGTTACGTTTACGGCGCTTCCTACCATATATGATAGTCGTATTTGGAGCTCTTATAGCATCCACGATAATACTATGGGCTAGAAGGGTGGTCTCGGAGAGGTTGAGGGAGGAGTACTTCTAGAGCCAGAGGGGGAGAGGTTAGCTTGTTATAATAGTGCTCTCTGATGGTATCCCAAGTATCCTTTCTATGTACTTTGCGGTTATGCTTGCATGAGATCCTCTCACAGAGTCTACGATTACCGCTTTCGGTTTAGCCTCCTCGACGTACTCTATAACCTCTTTAAATGTTGCGTGATCGCTAAAGCTCACCCTGTACGTTCTCTCATCCACTTTCACGACTGGTGCTTTCAGCTCCCACCCTGTTAGTAGTATCCTCGTACCCTGCTCTCTTCGGTTGCCGAACTCGCTCGTATGCCTAAAAACCACTGCAGGCTCTCTAGCTTCGTAGCCCGCTATGAGTGGTTCTAGGCTTACACCATAGTATCTCTCCGCCACCCTAGCCATCATGACTGTCCTGGGATCTGCTATGAAAGCCTCTCTAACCCCTCTTATCCTGAGCTCCGCCATTATCTCTTGTATCTTCCCATTGTAACCGTATATTATCACGGGCCCCTCCTTTAAACCCTCCTCAACTAGTGTTAGGAGCATAGCCATAACCTCCCAGTCTGCCCACCTCCTCTGGAGATGGGGGCTCCCATAGGTAGCATCTATAACCAGCACATCTAAGCCCTTCATAGGAGGTGTTCCGGGCATTTTGAAGTCCCCGGTATAGCCAACCCTATAGCCTCTACCCTCAACTTCAACCTGAGCACTACCAACTATGTGTCTAGATCGTATGAGGGTTACCCTCTCACCTAGGATTTCAACGGGTTTACCGTAGTCTAGTGGTAGCCTCTTGCTATCCGGTATCCTGTACCCCATTATGTCTAGGAGCTCCATGGTATAAGTCGTCCCCACGATGAGCATGCATTCCCTAACACTCTTCTCAAGGCCAACGGTGTGATCCGAGTGTATGTGGGTTACAACCCTAACGGGTCTCGGGTGGTGCCCGTCTACTGTGAAGTTCTCACCGAGTAGTATGGCTCCACTCCTGCTAACAGCTGCCTTGGATGATAGCAACATTACACTTTAACCCCTAGCCCTTCTAGCCCTCTCAATGGCCTCCAATATCTTCCTCCTAGCCTCCGCAGCCCCCATCCAGCCTGTTACCTTAACCCACTTACCGGGCTCCAGCTCCTTATAGTGCTCGAAGAAGTGCTTTATCCTCTCCCTCAGAGCTCCAGGTATATCATTAACATCATTCCACCCAGCATAGTAGGGGTCGAGCTTAGGTTTTGGAACAGCTATAACCTTGCTATCGGGCCCCTCCTCATCCTCCATGACTAGTAACCCTATAGGCTTAACCTCTATGATGGAACCCGGCATGACAGGCTCCCTGCTTATGACAAGTACGTCGACAGGATCCCCGTCCTCCTCCAGGGTTCCCGGTATGAGGCCGTAGTTGAAGGGGTAGACCATGCTGGTGTAGAGGAACCTATCAACCTTGAGCATGCACGTCTCCTCATCAAGCTCGTATTTAACAGAGCTGTTCATGGGTATCTCGATTAGAACGTTAACAACATCGGGTGCATCCTTGCCAGGGCCTATCCTGTCAAGACAGCTCATAGCTCTCAACCCTCGTACTCTATATCCCTGTAAGCTTATAAGGCTTGAGACCACATGGGTATAAGGACGACCCGTGGGGAGGGGAGGAGGATGAGTGCGTCTAGGGCTATACACGTTAGGTTCCAAGTCCCCGATGATCTAGCTGAGAGGGTTTACGAAGCTGTGGCTAAGGCTAAGGACACTGGTAAGGTTAAAAGAGGGGTTAACGAGACCACGAAGGCTGTCGAGAGGGGGCTAGCTAAGCTTGTAGTAATAGCTGTAGACGTGGACCCCCCGGAGATAGTAGCACACCTACCATACCTATGCGATGAGAGGAAGATACCCTACGTGTACGTACCTAGTAAGAAGAGGCTTGGGGAGGCAGCTGGGATAGAGGTTAGCGCCTCAAGTGTAGCGGTGATAGAGCCTGGTGACGCCGAGCCTTTGATCAGAGAGATCATAAATAAGGTGAAGGAGCTTAGAGCTAAAGCTGGTGTCTAAAACTGTGGTACCAGCAAACTCTAAACCCCCGTCTTCTAATAGATTTAAGCTCTCCCTGTAACCCATGTCAATGTAAGGTGTTACGTTTGGAGGCTGGTGGTGTACCACAGTTTAGGTATATCGTCAGGATAGCTGACACAGATATAGATGGTAGGATGAAGCTAGTGTGGGGTCTAGCCTCCATCAAGGGTATAGGCTACACTACAGCACTAGCTGTAGCAAGACACCTAGGCTTAAACCCGGAAATGATGGTAGGCTACCTTACAGACGAGCAGGTTTCAAGGATAGAGGAGGTCTTATCAGATCTAACAAAGCTCGGTCTACCAAGCTGGCTGTACAATAGGAGGAGGGATATAGAGACCGGGAAGGACATGCACCTCATAGGCTCAGATCTACTCCTTTATGCTAGAAGGGATATAGAGAGGGAGATTAGGATTGGATCCTACAGGGGTATAAGGCATAAGCTTGGCTACAAGGTTAGAGGACAGCGTACCAGGACAACTGGGAGGCTTGGAATGACAGTGGGTGTTAGGAAGAAGAGGGAGGCTAAGAGCGGAGGGAAGGGAGGCTAAATGGGGGATCCTAGGAAGCCTAGGAGGAAGTGGGTAGGCCCGAGACACCCTTGGATTAAGGAGAGGCTCTTAAAGGAGATCGAGATAGTTGGAAGGTATGGGTTGAAGAATAAGAGGGAGCTGTGGATAGCCGAGACGTTGGCTAGGAAGTTCAGGCATAGAGCAAGGGCCATACTAGGGCTCCCAGAGGATCAGAGGGAGAAGGAGTTTAAAGCACTAGTATCTAAACTAGCAAAACTGGGTATAGTAAGCGAGAACGCGGCCCTAGACTCAATACTGGGGATTACGGCAGAGCATATCCTTGAGAGGAGGTTGCAGACTATAGTGTATAGGAGGGGTCTAGCTAGGACCATACATGAGGCGAGGCAGCTCATAGTGCACGGTCATATAGCGATAGGTGCTAGGAGGGTTACCTCGCCAGGCTACCTTGTATCGGTTGATGAGGAGCCTCTGGTAACATACGCTCCTGGAAGCCCTTATAGGGAGCGCTTAGAGGTTAAAGGTGTGGGGGTGAGCTAGCATAGCATTCCAGGCTAAGGAGTTAAAGTGGGGTGTAGCACACATATACAGTAGCTTTAACAACACCCACGTTCACATAACGGATTTAACAGGAGCTGAGACCATAGCGAGGGTGTCTGGCGGCATGGTCGTTAAAGCCGATAGAGAGAAACCCTCACCATACGCTGCAATGCTAGCAGCTAGTAAGGCTGCACAGGCTGCCTTCGAGAAGGGTATTGTGGCTATACACATAAAGGTTAGGGCTCCTGGAGGCCACGGGCCTAAGACACCGGGGCCTGGAGCACAGGCAGCTATAAGGGCTCTAGCTAGATCAGGGTTCATAATAGGTAGGATAGAGGATGTAACCCCCATACCTCATGATACGACAAGGAGACCTGGGGGTAGGAGGGGTAGGAGGGTCTAATCCTGTTGGTTGAGAGGAGTGTTAGGGTAAGAGAGGTTAGAGGTAGTAGGTTGGAGCTGGTGATAAGAGGTTTTAGTGTAGCGTATGTTAACGCCATTAGGAGGCTCATACTATCAGACGTTCCAACGATGGCCGTTGACTTCGCATACTTCTACGAGAATACGACAGATGTATACGATGAGATGATAGCTCACAGGCTTGGGCTAGTCGTGCTAAAATCCGATGAAGCTCTAGCCAAGTACGCTCCCCCAGAGGCTTGCAGGGACTCCGAGCCCCCTAACCCGAAATGCTTCGTAGAAATATTCCTTAACGTGAGCCTTGATGACGACGCTCCCACAGGCTTCTACGTCAAAGCCTCGGAGTTAAAGATAGGGGATCCCGATGTAACCCCCGTGTATCCTGACACCCCTATAACCTATATTGCCCCAGGCCAGAGGCTACATATTGTAGCATATGCTAGGCTGGGTAGGGGTAAGGAGCATGCTAAGTGGAGTCCTGCTAGCCTCTCAATCCTAAAATACACACCCATAGTATCCTATGATCCTTCCAAGGCTACTGAGGAGTGCTTAAAGTGTGTATCAGCATACAAGGATGTTGTTAAGGCTCTAAAAGAGGGGAGACCTGGAGTCCTAGAGCTCTACGGTCTAGTGAATACAGGTGGGCTTAGATACTGTGCTGAGACCGCTTGCAGGGATGCTATAAGCATAAGATATGATCCAAGCATATTACAGCTAGTAGTCGAGGGGACCGGCGCTCTTAGAGTTGAGAGGATCGTCTACGAGGCTATAAAGGTGCTCGAGGATAAGATAAAAACCCTCAGAGGAGCCATAATGATGCTGGGGGTAAAGAGGGGTTGAAGAGGACAGGGCCTACGAATATCTTGGTTAGAAAGCTTATAGATGAGCTCCGGAGAACAGCTAGGGTGCATAATGCTAGAGCGTGGCTCAGGGTAGCAGAGGAGCTTGAAAAACCCAGGAGGGCTAGGAGGGCTGTGAACGTTAGCAAGATCAACAGGTACGCTAGGGATAACGAGATGGTAGTAGTACCAGGTGTAGTTCTGGGGGCAGGATTTATAGACAAGAAGGTTACAGTAGTAGCTCTCAGAGCCTCTAGGACAGCCTTAAGGAAGCTTAGGGAGGCTGGGTGCACCTTCATGACCATAAGTGAAGCTTTAAAGGTCAACCCTACAGCTTCAAACGTTAGGATCATAGTGTGAGGTGTGGGGATTGAGCACTGCAAGGGAGGTTGTTGTAGACGGTACTAACATGATACTAGGCAGGCTAGCTAGTAGAGTTGCAAAACTCCTACTAGAGGGCTACAGGGTCCACGTTGTTAACGTTGAGAAGGTGGTGGTGAGCGGCTCCAAGAACATGGTCGTCCAATCGTATAAGAGGACGATACTAGGTGTTAGATCACACATGTCCCATAAATGGAGGCCTAAAAGGCCTAGAAGCCCTGTTAGGCTATTCAAGAAAACAGTTTGGGGGATGCTACCGAAGAACAATAGGGGCTTGGAAGCCCTAAGAAGGCTGAAAGCCTACATAGGGGTCCCCGAGAGCCTCAAGGGCAGGGAGGCCATCCAGTTCCCCGAGGCTAGCGCATCGAGACTCAGCAGACCTGGGGTAACCTTAGCTGTAATAGCTAGAGAGCTTGGGTGGAGAGGTGTCACCAGATAGCTCTAGGCAACCCTGTCTCGGGTTCAAGGCTCCCACCTATCAAACCTCTAAGCCTTATAGGCTCTAACCCTATAATCTTAGGAGAGGTGATTGTTTGGAGGAGGGTGGTCTTCTAAAAACTCTAGCCAGTAGGGTTGTAGTATCCAGTGGCAAGAGGAAGACCGCTGTTGCCACAGCTATAATTAGGAGTGGTAGGGGGAGGGTGTGGGTTAACGATATACCCGTTGAGATATACCCCGTCGAGATGGCTAGGTTGAAGATAATGGAGCCCCTCCTCCTGGTCGGAAAACTACGTGATCTCGTAGACATCAGGGTTAGTGTCAAAGGTGGAGGTGTTATGAGCCAGGCTGAGGCTGCTAGAATAGCTATAGCTAGGGGTTTGGTTGAGTTCTTCAACTGTAGTGGTGAGGATGAATGTGGTGAGCTTAGAGAACTCTCATCAACCTTGAAGAGCTTATTTGAAGAGTATGATAGGCATATGATATCAGGTGATCCTAGGAGGACTGAGAGCGAGAAGCCTATGAGGTATAGTGCTAGGAGGAGGAAGCAGAGATCCTATAGGTGATGCCCCATGCTACCCCCGGTTAGGTGCTTTACCTGCGGAGCCCCCCTAGGCCATCTATGGGAGGAGTTTAAGGAGAGAACCTCTAGTGGTGAGAGCGCGGAGGCCGTCCTAGACGATCTCGGGGTTTACAGGTACTGTTGTAGGAGGACACTACTGACAACCCTAACGTACATTGAGGAGATCGCTAAGTACTCGATCTACAAGAAGTATAGGGAGAGCGTTATATTAAAGTACTACCACCAAATAGAGAGGGAGGAGGGTGTTTAACCCTTGGAGACGCTGGTCCCCGTAGAGCTCTACAGGAAGATGGGGGTCATAGTTGGGACCCAGATATGCACTAAGTATATGAAGAGGTTCACCTACAAAATACTACCTGAAGGCTTCTACCTGCTAGATGTAAGTAAAATAGATGAGAGGCTTAGGATAGCAGCTAAATTCCTGTCCACATTCAACCCGGAGAAGATAGCTGTAGTCTCCGTTAGAGTGTACGGTCAGAAACCTGTTCAGATGATGTGTAAGTACGTGGGGTGCAAACCCATAGTAGGTAGGATCATCCCAGGTACTTTCACCAACCCAAGACTTAGTACATACATTGAACCAGACGTGATCCTAGTAACAGACCCTAGAACGGATAGACAAGCCATAGTTGAAGCCTCAAGGGTGGGGATCCCCGTTGTGGCGTTCGCAGACACGGATAACAAGGTTGACATGATAGACTTGGTCATACCGGCTAACAATAGGGGTAGGAAGAGCCTAGCACTACTATACTGGATTTTGACGAGAGAGATTCTAAGGAATAAGGGTATACTACCACCTGATAAAGATCTGGACGTGGGACCCGAGGAGTTCATGGTAGTTAAAGTTGTAGAGCAAACCTCCTGACCCAACTTACAGGCACATGGTGGAGCTCAAACCTAAAACCTATTAGACCCCACTGTGATACCTAGACAAAGGGTGATCCCATGCTCAGACTCCCAGCTCACGCTGGTTCCTTCTACCCGGCCAGGAGGGATGATGTTATAAGGATGATAGAGTGGTGTTTCACACACAAGCTAGGCCCGGGTGTTAAACCCTCAGGTCTCGGCTCTGAGAGGCTATCCTACGCCTACATAGTACCCCATGCAGGCTACATGTACAGCGGCCCCACGGCAGCCCACGCCTACCTCTGGCTCTCAAGGGAGAGGAAGCCTAGAACCGTTGTGCTCATAGGACCTAACCATACTGGTTTAGGGTTGGCAGTCTCAGTCTACAAGGAGGGTTACTGGAGAACCCCCTTGGGCGATGTAGAGGTTGATTCTGAGGTTAGCAGGCTTATAGTTGAGTATACGGGGTTCGCTGCGTTCGACGAGAAGGCTCACATTTACGAGCACTCCCTTGAGGTTCAAATACCCTTCCTCCAGTACATCTACGGTTCTGATTTCAAGATAACACCTATAACAGTGATGGCTCAGATTCCTAGTGTATCGAGGGGGCTTGCTGAGGCCTTCCTAAGGATACTAGAGGATAACGGTGTAGATGCTATACTCATAGCTACGAGCGATCTAAACCACTACGAGCCCCACGATGTATCCGTTAAGAAGGATTTAATGATAATAGAGAGGGTTCTGGAGATCGACCCAGAGGGCATATTCAAGGTTGCCGACGAGCATAATGTGACCGCCTGCGGTCCAGGCCCCATGGCTACAGCTACCTATATCGCTAAGATTAAGGGTGTTAAGCCGGTACTCCTAGCTCACTCAACATCAGGTGATGTGACTGGAGAGAAGGATTTCGTTGTAGGCTATGTGAGTATAAGGATCCCCAGGGGCTAGGGTTTGAGATTTAGAGCTCCGATACCCATCGTAATCCTAGGGGTCCCCATACCTGGGTCCGAGAACCCCCTCCTGGCGTCACCCATAGCCTCCATTACCGTGGACATCGACATCTGGGAGTGTAGCAACCCGTCAGCCAACATTGTAGGTTTAAAGGATCTCGAGAGTGCTCTCGTAGACTTCTGGTTTAAGCTCACTAGAGGTTTGGGTTTGAAGCTATGCTCCACCCTAAGCCTATACAACGTAGAGGGTGTTATGAGGCCTCCGCTAGGCGGTCTATACGCCTCCCTTACCTCCCTCACACTCTACGCTGTACACAGGTTTCACGGTGATCTAGCGCAAGCTCTCGATATGGTTGAGACAGCTAGCCTCATCGACCTAGTCGATGTAGATGTTTCGTGGAGACTGGTACTGGAGGCTTTAAGATACTCAACTCTAAGAGGTAAACCTCTAGCTTACAGGGGGCCCCTAGAGGTTTACGTCTTTGAAAACACGGAGCCGGCTAAGGTGAATGTTGGAGCTCACGTAGAGGGGGTTAAGAGCGTCTTATCGAGGGATAGCCTAGGTTATAACGTCTACGGGGCGTTAATACACCTCATGGGGGAGGCCGTTCTAGAGGCATCCGCTAGGATTAGGGATGGCCTGAAGTTTAAAGATGTAATAACCATATTCAAGCCGATCCATGACGGGGTTACCTTGACCGTGTACAACCTTAAGCCTAGTAGTGATAACTGCTTATGGAGCCCCGGGACACCCTGGGCTTTCGATGAGGTATGCTTGGTGGTCTAAACTGAGGTGTAGGCTTGCTGTTGTTAAGCTAGGTGGTGGTGTTATAACTGTTAAGAGCTCCCCTAAGACCATAGACTATGAGAGTTTGGAGGTAGCAGCATCACAGCTAGCCAGGTTCCGGCTGGGTGGAGGGCTACTAGTGGTAGTCCATGGTGGGGGGAGCTTCGGCCACGTAGAGGTAGCTAGGATAGCTAGGGAGAAGGGGCACCTAGACTCAAGGGACTCTAGCACAGTCCAGAAGTCGATGTTAGAACTAGCAGTAGCCGTAGTGGAAGCGCTTGAGAGGAGGGGGTTACACCCAAGCTTACACCCACCACACACACTATGCACGGGGAGCCTCGTGAATACATGCAATATAAGCGTTATAAGGAGGGATCTCTCCGAGGGGCTAACACCAGTTACATATGGGGATGCTATACCTGAGAGCGGGAGGGTAGGGATAGTTAGTGGCGACGACCTGGCATCATGGATAGCTGTGAGCCTAAAAGCCGACTGCCTGATATACGTGATAAGAGAACCAGGTGTGTTAGATGAAAAAGGGGAGGTCGTACCAGAGCTAGCGAGCTTAGATCAGTTGAAGGTAAGGGGGGCTGAGTGGGAGGATGTAACAGGGGGTATAGTGAGGAAGGTTAAGATGGCATTGGAGGCTTCGAAGAAGGTGGATAAC
>JAPYWV010000039.1 GCA_028276165.1 Acidilobaceae archaeon | reverse complement strand
GCGGTAGGATATGGAAGAATACCAGCATGCTGCCAATAGCGAATACCACCACCAGTAAGAGCATGAGGGCTACGGGTCTAAGGTCAGACTCCCTCCTCGCCCTCTCCTCCTCTTCAGCGGTAGCACCTGGATCCCTTGATTTAAGGGCCCCCAGATCCCTCTCCCATAACAGTTTTACGCCACCAACATCACGTGATAGCATGTACCTCCCGAAGGGGTCTGATACGAGTAGGGTGGGGCCGAAGTTGATTGCAAAGTAGACTGCAAATATGAGCACCATGATAACATATGACTCCCCCCCGAGGATATCTAGGAGGGCTGAGAGTACGGCTCCTACCACGAGGAACACTAGTAGCGAGGCGAGGCTCCCTAACCTGCTACTCTCACCACATGGCAAGAGGGGCTCCCCCTGAGGGTTTGCTTGGAGGCTTTCCCCTATAAACCTACATGTTAACCCCCCGGTTTACGCTATGCCAGCTTCATTCACATTACGTGTACCTGGCAGATCTTACCATCCTTAAAGTTGTGTTTTTAAGGGTCTAGTATTACGTTTTTGGGGAGGTGTTCGGGGTGCGAAAGCTTTATAGGGTTTACTATAACACTTATAGTGATGAGCTTCATAGGCGGGTTGTGGAGGAGCTCTCCCGTAGGTTTGGGGTGAGGGTTATTGATCGGAGCAGCCGTGTAGCGGTTGGGTTTAGGTTCCTGGAGGTTTTCCTGGAGAAGCCTGGGTTGGAGGAGGAGATTAGGTCTATCGTGTCCTCCGTGATAGGCGATGTTAGGGTTAAGGTTGACTGGGTTGATACCGGGAGGTGATCCTAGGTGAAGGTTGTAGACTACCTGTCTAAGCTTGAGTACAACCAGTTCAAGGTGGAGGAGTGGGTTAAGAGCTTCTGGGAGAGGGAGAGTGTGTACAAGCTTGTTAAAGCTAAATCCGCCACCTCTACCAGGAAGTTCTACTTCCTAGACGGGCCTCCCTACGCTTCAGCTAAATCCATACACCCTGGTACTGCTTGGAATAAGGTTGTTAAGGACATAGTGTTGAGATACCATAGGATGGCCGGGTACAATGTCTGGGATAAGCCTGGCTACGATACCCACGGCCTACCCATAGAGGTTAAGATAGAGCAGAGCCTCGGGCTACAGGTTAAGAAGGATATATACGAGAAGGTCGGGGTGGAGAAGTTCATAGAGTACTGTAAGGCCTTCGTGGACGAGAACATGGAGGCTATGACGAGGCAGTTCAAGGAGATAGGGGTTTTCATGGACTGGGAGAACCCCTATGTGACCTACACCAACGACTACATAGAGGCAGGCTGGTGGCTCGTAAAGAGGGCTCACGAGAGGAGGCTCCTCTACAGGGGTTATAAGGTTCTACACTGGTGCCCTAGGTGCGAGACAACACTAGCGGACTACGAGGTCTCGGAGTACAGGGAGCTAGAGGATCCATCGATATACGTTAAGCTACCGGTGAGAGGTAGGAGTGGAGAGTACCTCCTAATCTGGACTACGACACCGTGGACTCTACCAGCTAACACCTTCGTCATGGCCCACCCGGACCTGGACTACGTTAGGGTTAGGGTTGGAGGCGAGGTCTACATACTAGCTGAAGCTAGGCTAGAGCATGTCATGAGAGAGGCTGGAGTCAAGGACTACGTGGTCCTGGAGAGGTTTAAGGGTAGGGATTTGGAGGGCTTGGAGTACGATCACCCCTTAGAGGACCTAGTAGATGCTCAGAGGGAGCTCAGGAGATACCATAGGGTTATCCTGGCAGCTGAAGCTGTCTCACCGCACGAGGGTACTGGCCTGGTGCACTCGGCTCCAGGCCATGGTACTATCGACTACGAGATCGCTGTTAGGAACGGTATACCGGTCGTGTCACTTGTAGATGAGGTTGGGAGGATGACTGAGGGGGCTGGCAGGTATAAGGGCCTGTACTTTAGAACCGAGGCTAACAAGGCCATAGTCGAGGATCTCAGGAGCAGGGGGGCTCTATTCCACGAGTCTACAGTGGTGCACAGGTACCCTGTGTGCTGGAGGTGTAAGACACCTCTAGTGCTTAGAGCTACAAACCAGTGGTTTATAGCTGTTACAAAGCTTAAGGACGAGCTAGTAAGGGAGGCTGAGCGTGTAGAGTGGAGGCCCACCTGGGCTAAGACAAGGTTCCTCAACATACTACAGGAGCTCAGAGACTGGGTTATAAGTAGGCAGAGGTTCTGGGGGATACCGCTACCCATATGGGTTTGTAGGAGTTGTAGCTACACCCACGTTGTTGGCAGTGTTAGAGAGCTAGAGGAGCTTGGAGGCTATAGGCCTAGGGATCTCCACAGGCCTTGGATTGACGAGGTTAAGCTAAAGTGCCCTAAGTGCGGTGGCGTCATGGAGAGGGTTCCAGACGTGCTAGACGTGTGGTTTGATAGTGGTGTAGCCTTCTACGCAAGCCTAGGCTACCCGATGAGGAGGGATCTCTACGAGTCCCTTGAGCCAGCGGACTTCATAGTTGAGGGTCACGACCAGATCAGGGGGTGGTTCTTCAGCCTGCTGAGGAGCGGTGTCATAGGCTTCAATAAGACCCCCTATAGGAGGGTTCTAGTACACGGCTTCATGCTAGACGAGCTTGGTAGGGAGATGCATAAGAGCCTGGGTAACTACGTTGACTTCGAGGAGCTCATATCAAGGGTTCCAAGGGATGTTGTTAGATTCTGGCTCTCCCTCAACACAACATGGGAGGATATAAGGTTCTCGTGGAAGGCGCTGGAGCAGGTTCAGAGGGACTTCACAGTCATATGGAATACATTCGTGTTCGCATCAACCTACATGGGCTTGGACTCCTTCGACCCCGAGGTTGTCACAATAGAATCTGTAAAGGACAGCCTTGAGGTTGAGGATAGATGGCTCCTCTCAAGGGTTAACAAGCTCGTGAAGGCCTACAGGGAGGCCATGGAGGATCTGAGGATACACGATGCAGCTAGAGCCCTCAGGTCATTCATACTAGATGATGTTAGCAGGTTCTACATAAGGCTTGTGAGGAGGCGTGTGTGGGAGGAGGCTGATACACCCGGCAAGAGGGCCGCCTACGCAACCCTCTACAAGGCTCTGAAAACGTGGCTAGCGCTCGCAGCCCCCATAATACCGTTCACAACAGAGTACCTGTACCAGCACTTCGTGAAACCAGCTGAGGCTAACGCTCCATCGAGTGTACACCTACTCGATATGCCCGTCGCCGAGGAGCAGTTAATCGATGAAGAGCTGGAGCAGGACATGGAGATAGCTAGGGCCTTCATAGAGGCAGCGCTCTCAGCGAGGGCCAGTGCAGGGCTTAAACTTAGAAGGCCAGTCAGGAGGGTTATTATAGCGGCTGTCGACGAGAAGGCTTCAAAGGCTGTTAGGAGGCTTTCAGATGTTATAGCTGAGATGGTTAACGCTAAGACAGTAGAGGTGGTGGGCATGGACTTCTTCGAGGAGCTCAAGGTTTACAGGTTGGAGCCCAACATGGGGGAGATAGGTAGGGATTACAAGAGGCTTACACCAGAGATAGTCAAGCTCCTGGAGGCTAGAGGCGGTGAGATTGCAGGAGAGCTCCTGGCAAAGGGCTACTATGAGGTGGAGCTTGGAGGTGTAAGGGTTAGACTGGAGCCTAGACATGTTGAGGTTAAGGTCGAGTACCCCGAGTGGCTTTCCGTCAAGAAGATCGACTACGGCGTAGTGGCTGTGGATACACGTATAACCGTCGAGGAGGAGGCTGAGGGCTACGCTAGAGAGGTTGTAAGGAGGGTACAGCATATGAGGAAGGAGATGAAGCTCAACATAGAGGATAAAATCGAGGTCTGGATATGGGGTGACGTTGAGATAGTGGAGGCGGTCAAGCTATTCGAGGGCTACGTGAGGAACGAGACGAGAGCTGTTAAGCTGAACTACGAGAAGCCGGAGGAGAAGGTTTACACGAGGGAGTGGGATATAGAGGATAAGGTTGTATCAATTGGAATTAGAAGAGCATGAGTTCAAAACCCATTGTAAGGGCTAGCGAGGTAAGACTCTACACCTACTGCCCCCGGTTATACTTCTTCGAAACCCATGTTAGGGTGGGGAAGCCCCTTAGGGTTATGGTTAGAATGCTCCTAGGGAGGCTGTTGCATGTAGCACTGGGGGTGCTAGCCAGGCTTAGAGGGTATAGGGTTGAAGAGCTCCTGGAGGCCGACCTAGGAGGTGTAAGGCTTAGGGGGAGGCCTGACTACTTCAAGGTTAGGGGTTCGACGGCTGTAGTAGTGGAGTTTAAGAGCGGTAGAGGGCCCAAGTCTGGGGCTTGGCTAAGTGATGTAATGCAGGTCGCAGCGTACGCTCTCATCCTACTCAGGTTAGGCTACCCTAGGGTGTTGGGTTTCGTGAGGTATAGGGGGTCTATCCACGCTCTGAGGATTACGAGCGAGCATGTAGCCATGCTATTGAAGCTTATCGATGAGATTGTCTTGGTTAAACGTTATGGGATAGTGCCCTACCCTCTCAGGAGTTACCGTAAGTGCTTAGCGTGCACCTACAAGGTCGAGTGTTTCACCATGGACAGGGGGCTCGGCCTAGACCTGGAGGAGCCAGGCTCATGGCTTAGGATGGATGGCGGGAGGGGCTAGGGTTGCTTGAGGTTCAAGGTTATAGTCTTAGAGCTAGCTATCCCATCCTTAGACCACGTGACTACCACTAGTAGCCTTTGAGTCCTAGCTGGTAGCTTTGAGGTATCAGCCTCAAGAGTTACATCAGCACGCCTCCCAGGCTCTATGAGGCCTAGTCTCGCCTCCTTAAGGTTGATCATTGCATGCCTCAAGGTTACATGTACGTCCTCTGCAACTTCCTCACCCTCATTGGCTACGCTTAGCTTAACCCTCAGCCTACCCCCCTCAACCTCCACCTTCTCAGGCTGGACGCTTAGGGGTGGTATTGGCGTCTTATTCTCTACGAGGACCATGCTTGTCACGACAACCTTCTTAGGGTATATGCTTATCTCCGGCCTAGGGTACTCTATGGTTACCTTGACGGCCCCAGGTCTCTGTGGTTGGAGCTCTACAACCTTAAACCCCTGGCCTGAGACCTCTACCACATCATCCCCTGTTACAACGTTTAAGGTAACCCTTGGCGATGGGGTTATCATTGTTAACGTTAGAACCCTATCACCTCCAACAGGCTCCGGGGTGCTCAGCGTTACGGTATAGGTATCCCCTGGGTCTAGTGTTAGAGCTCCTGTCATGTAGGTTGCAGAGTGCTCAAGCCTAGGCCTAGTGTACACCTTGAAGAGAGAAAGCTCCCTCACGACGATGGGGTGAGCTGAGTCGTAGGTAGCTCTGAGCGTGTAGCTCTCCACAGCCGAGCCCTCCCCCTTGGTTGAGAGCACAGGCTTTACATCGAAGAGGATCTTATGGAATAGGGAGTCCTCAAGCTGCACTGTGAACTGGGGCTTAGCCTCCCTGGATATTGTTAAACCCTCAAGCTCAAGCCTCCACCTAAAGGGGATCCTTAGAGTGAAGGGTGTCGAAATGCTAATAGAGAAAAGCCCCACGGTAACCCTACACCCTCTGGGCTTAAGCAAGGGTATCTTGAAGTAGGAGCTCTTC
The DNA here is from genome assembly GCA_028276165.1 of Acidilobaceae archaeon. Lineage (GTDB taxonomy): Archaea > Thermoproteota > Thermoprotei_A > Sulfolobales > Acidilobaceae > DSZV01. Next base: position 8,731 of record JAPYWV010000039.1, on the reverse strand, counting down.
AAAGCAGAACCACTACTACCCAGGGTGCTTGAAACACCTAACGCCTTAAACGCCGCAACACCATCACCATGACCCTCGTAAACTCTGGCTAGGAAACCCTCCAAGCCCTACACCACACAGCTATTAACGGGGGAAACCCTTAAACCCAATTATGGAGTTTAGGGTTTCACCGCGACCTTAAAGTAACCTGGGTCGAGGGAGGCTTCGAAAGCATCTCTAGCGTCATCCAGGCTGTAGACCTTGTCAAGCCTGGGTTTAATAACGCCCCTCTCAAGCAACCCTATGGCCTCCCTAAACTCCCTAAAGGTGCCACAACGGGAGCCTACGATGTCAACCTCCTTAACAACAGCCCATGTCATGGAGGCTGAGGCCTTGGAGCCGGGTGTTGACTTAAGGTGTACCACCCCCATTGGCTTAACCACCCTAATAGCTAGATCCAGGGCCCCCGGATCCCCTGAGGCTTCGAAAACAACATCGTACTGGGAGTCCCCAACCTCATCTACGTAGACTATGCTCTCAACCAAGCCCCTAAAGTAGCCTGCCTTAGAGCTCCCCCTCCTAGCTATGAGATCCACGCTTGCACCAAGGTACCTGAGGGTCTGCACGGCTAGCAAGGCTAGGTTACCGGAGCCTACAACAGCAACCCTATCACCAGGCCTAACAGGCCTAAGCCTAAGAGCTCTAAGCACAGCAGCGAGAGGTTCAACGAATATACCGAGCTCAGGCTCTAACCTAAACTCGTGGAGGGCCTCAACCGGCGCTATGAAGAACTCGGCCATACCACCATCAAAATCTATACCAAGAGTCCTTTTACTAGGACAATGGGTGTACATACCAGACCTACAGTAGCTACAAGACCAGCACGGGAAGTTGATCTCAGAGACAACCCTCCTACCAACAAGACCCTCAGGGCCCTCAACAACAACACCGACAACCTCATGGCCTGGAACCAGGGGGCTCTTAAAAAGCCTATAAGACCCAGTGTAGAAAGCCTTATCAGTCCCACAAATGCCGGAAAGCTCACTCCTAACCAAAACCCAACCCCTAGGAGGCCTAGGGACAGGGATATCGCCGACCTCAACCTTCCTACCACCGTAGAGGAGAACAGCCTTCAAGACAAAACACCTAGATACACCGTGACAAGCAGACTTAAATAGGGTTCATAGCTTTTAAGACTTTAACCTCAAACAGAGAGGATATCCTAGTCTTCATCTTAAGAAGGGCTACCTATCCACAACTAGGTTAACAGGAGTTAACTTAATAAGCTCCAGCCGAGTACTACTATAGATGAGGCGAAGCGTATGACCTTAGATAAGAAGGCATTGTTAAATGAGATTACACGAATAGCGGATAAATACGATGTCCTAGGCAATAGGCTAAGAATTCTAATACTCGTAATCCTACTAGCTCGTGGTAGAAGATCTTGGAATGAGCTCAAAGAGGAAATAGAAGATCTCATAGGATCCCCGATAAACCCCAACACCCTATCATTTCATCTCAAAAAACTAATTCAATCAGAACTTGTAACGAAGATAGGGTCAATAGAGAACCTTAAATACGAGATAGCACCGGGAAAGGAAAGCGAAATTCCAGAGGAAATAAGAGAAGTGGCAAAACTAGTTAGAGGGTGATCTCAATGTCCCAGTCTACAAAAGGAATAGACGTATTTACCTTAAGATGGAAGTTGATACTTTCATTGTCAGAACTTGTAGACTGCTGGTCCTTCACTCATGACCTACGTATTGAAATACATTCCATTAAAAGGGTGAGCCTAGGATATAGTGTCGAAGGAGAGTACAGGTGTATCAACACCGCTACGAAGACTACGGTAGGGAAAGGGAGGTTCGTAGTCACAGTAGATCCTGAGAGTTACAAGATCATTGAATTTGAGAGAAAGGAACAATCATAGTCAGGGGAATACTATGATAGAACCGCGAACAATATGGATCCTACTTTTAGGTAGCTACGATAGTGAAACAAGGAGAATCCTCTATATGGTCTAAGGACGAGATAAATAAGCTCTCTACATACTACGATGAATACTTGTTGATCCCCCTGCTTCTAGAGAATGTAGAGGTGTATAGGATCGCTAAAGAGGATAGGGTTGGTTTAGCAATTCTTGAAAGGTACGCTGAGAACTTATGGTCGCTAATGATTGTGATAGAGGGTGAGATAGAGGTATACGATGATGTAGAGGGAGATTCTTTAGAGGAGGTTGAGGAAGTTATTGAAAAGACGTATGAGCTGAGATGGACGAGGCTTCAATTACTAGAGAAGTTTAGATACCTAGCTAGTATGGTGGCGGGTAGCGGTCTAATCATAGTCATTAGGCATGTAGAGCTAGCTAGGTGTGGAGAGCTCATTGAGCTAACGTTTCTCCTGAGAGAGGGAGTCCCAGCGGACGTTATACGTGTTCTTGTCAATCAGGAAATTAATGTCTTATCAATGTTGCTAGAGCTGCTACGGATGTATAGAATATACTGAGAGCGCTATGGAGATGAGGAGGAGTTATTGAGGATTATCAGGGGTATAATACAGTATTTCATTGGGGAAATTCAATCGTCCGGAGCTCCTGTAAATCCTTGAAACCTTGTACTAGTTTCTCTAGCTCGTAGCGTTTAGCTCATTTTCGTCTTTTAGGCTTGGATTGCCCTAACGTATTCCCTGGGGTTTTAGACCTTGTCTGTTTTGGTTGAGAGGGTTAGTGGTGTTGAGTTTGGGAGGCCGCTTAGGGTGCTTCACGTCTCAGACGTTCACTGTGCTACTGATAAGCTTGTTAGGGTTTTGAGGAGTGAGGAGTACGATGTTGTAATAGCCTCTGGTGACTTCGAGTGTGTTGATACGGCTGAGGCTCTAGCTAATGCTAGCTCCGATGTCTTCGCTGTAACCGGTAACATGGATAACGCTGCTGTCTACAGGAAGCTTAGTAGTATGGGTGTTCTACTCGATGGGAGGGTTGCTGTTTTCGAGGAGCTCCACATAGCAGGTGTCGGGGGTCTCGATTTTAAGGGTAGCCTTGCTAGGTTACAGAGGGAGCTTGGAGAGCTGAAGGCTAGGGTGGCTATACTGGTAACACACCACCCACCCAGGGGGATCCTGGACGAGCCTAGGGAGGGCCTCCACATAGGGCTTAGCGAGATCTCAAACCTGGTTGAAAGGCTTAGACCGAGGCTACACCTCTTCGGCCACGTACACGAGAGGCCAGGCTACCTAGCTAGAGGGGAGACGCTGTACGTGAACGCTGGGCCCCTGAAGAGGGGTTACTACGCGCTGATAGAGACACAGGGTATGACGGTTAAGATAAAGCAGCTCAGGTAGGGAGCCCGTCATGAGGGTGGTCCAGGGCACCCTGGAGGTGAGGAGTAAGACCAGGTTCGACGTAATAGATGTGACGGGAGAAGTGGAGAGATGGCTTACACAGGTTAAGGCGAGGAATGGGATCCTAGTAGCCTACATACCCCATACAACGGCAGCTCTAGCAATCAACGAAGGGGAGGAGGGGCTACTAGAGGATATAGTGGAGCTCCTGAAAGAGCTAACAAAACCGGAGAAAAGCTGGAAGCACAACATGGTCGATGATAACGCTCACGCACACCTAGGCAACGTGATAGTAGGAGGGGACAAGGTGATCCCCGTCTCCGATGGAAGGCTAGCTCTTGGAACCTGGCAGAGGCTCCTACTACTAGAGCTGGACGGCCCGAGGGTTAGGCGTGTCAATCTAGTCTACGTGGGGGAGTAGGGGGCTTTAAAAACCCCTAGTTTCACCATATGGGTTGGGGATGACCGGCTGTCTAGGAGCAGGGTCTGATTCATGGTGAGGCGGCGGCTGCGGGACCCCCCGTCTTAGGGGTGCATGTGTTGGCTGAAGAGGTTAGGTTCCCCTACCCGCAGGCTAGGAAGGGTCAGATCGAGCTTGCAAGGTCTATAGCTGAGGTCGTTAGGAGCGGTGGCTCCATAGTTGTTAAGGCCCCTACAGGTTATGGTAAGACGGTCGCGGTCATATACGGTCTCCTCCTGGGTGGTGCTGAGAGGGTAATCTACCTTGTTAGGACTGTTAACGAGATAGATCCTGTCTTGAAGGAGGCTAGGTTGTTCGAAGAGGACCCCGTTATACTGATCTCCGCTAGGAGGACCTGCCCTCTAATGGTTAGGCCTGGAGCCCCACCACTGCCACACGAGGATTTCTGGAGGAACTGCGCTATACTCAGGGTTAAGGGTCTATGCGAGTACTATAACAGGCTGAGGTTCGGTAACCCCTTTAGGGTTCTCGAGAGTGTGGCTGAGTACACTAGCAGCTACCCCCTCCCTAGGGCTTTGAAGATGCTACGTGATATGGCTAGGCACCTCAGGGTATGCCCCTTCTTCTCCATGACCATGCTGTTGGATAGTGCTAGGCTTACCATAGCAACCTACCCCTACGTGTTCAGAGTTGACATAGCGAGCGAGCTCTTCGGAGAGGATCTTGAAAGGCTTAGAGAGTACGTTATAGTAGTGGATGAGGCTCACAGCCTGCTTAACGCTCAGAGCATAGTGGAGCGTAGGGTTACCCTAGGTGATCTAGCGAAGGCAGCCTCCGAGATTAGAAGGTATAGCCCCCAGGACTCCATGCTAGCCTCAGCCCTAGAGGGGGTTAGGGAGGAGCTGGCTAGGTTGAGGAAGGATAGGTGGCGTGGCTTAAGGTCTATAGATAAGTCGATGGTTTTATCTAAGGTGGAGTACGTTGACGAGCTGGAGCGTGTTGAGTGGAAGATTAGAACCAACCTCGTACTACAGGCCCTTGCATCGCAATCCCAGAGCCCCACCGTAACCCTAGCTCTGTCGAGGGTTGTTGAGTGGTTTAAAGCTATGAGGGGTGAAGACCACTACCTATTCGCTCAACAGGAGGGTGAAGAGCTATCCCTAATAGTAACACCACTAGACCCCATGGTGGTCGTTAAGAAAACCCTTGAGATGGCTAGAGCTCTAGTGCTCCTAAGCGGCACCATACCCCCAGGTGACTTCCTAAGAGGATTCCTTGGAGTTGAGAGGAACTATGTATACTACGATGTAGAGATGCTCCACGGGCCCGTAACGCCTAGCTCTAACGTGTACACGGTGGTCGTAGCAGATGTGAGCAGCAGGTATAGGGAGAGGACTGCAGCTATGTACGATAGGATAGCCAGGTATGTAGCGAGCATAGCTAGAGCGGTGAAGGGCGTCAAGCTGGTGGTCTACCCAAGCTACGAGGTCATGCATAGTGTGGTCGAGAGGCTACCAGGGGATCTTGAGACTATCGTCGAAAACCCCCAGACGAGCCTAGGTGATGTAGAGGCAGTTATAGCCGAGAAGGAGGACGTACTAGTGAATAGCGTGGCGGGAGGGAAGCTGGTTGAGGGTGTAGAGTTCGTGGACTACGAGGGGAATAACGTGCTACACCTGGTAGCAGTAGTCGGGATCCCCTACCCGCAACCAGACGACTATACGAGGCTAAGGTTGGAGGCTTTATCGAAGAGGTTGGGTAGGAGGGAGGCTAACAGGCTGGTATACCTGGTAACAGCTGTGATAAAGGTGAGGCAGGCTTTAGGTAGAGCTATAAGGTCTCCGGAGGATAAGGCTGCGTTCATACTACTAGACGATAGGTATCTTAGGAGGGAGGTTAAGGAGCTCCTATCGATAAGGTATGATAGGGTGGTGACGGGGCCCGAGGAGTTCAGGAAAGCACTAGAGTACATCGGAAGGCATATAGCTCAGGAGCAGCAGGGGAGGGAGGGTGGTTGAGCGAGCTGGATCAACTTCGCGAGAACGTTCTCAGTATGTTAGAGGGGTGCCCTACGTATATGGCTGAAAACCACCTCCTATAGATCCTGACGGTCTTAATGTAGACTAGGATATCGGGGTTCCTTAGGTTAACCCTCCTATCTATACCCCTAGCTATAACCTCTATAGCCTCCATCCTACTTAGCAACCTCCCATCCTCATCCTCAAGGTAACCATCAAGTCTTATCGCGAACGAGCCATCCCCAGCCTTGGCCATTAGCTTCTCAACAGCATCCTTAACCTCTAGTACCCTCACACCCCTAACCTCTAGTACCGGGATCACCCTTAGTATTGGTGTTTTAGGTGGTAGGTTGACCTTTAGGGTGTTGACAGCCTCAAGGGGGTCGCTGACTCTACCTAACACTATGTTAGGCCTACTGTATGCGATCACGAAGCCTGGTAGTAGTTGTTTTAAAGTCCAGATGGTCCTCCTCTTAGCCTCAGGACCTGGTAGGTGTGTTACAATCAGGTTAAAGTGATGGGATCCCAGCAAGCTCACTCCCAGTACTATGGTTGCAGAAGGCTATTAAAAGGTTGTCCTAGGCTGTAGCTGGCTATAGTTTAGCTATTAAGGAGTTACCATGCTTAGAGTTAGGGGGGCGGTTAACGTGGGAGAGCCTAGGCTCTATATACCTACTGTTGAGGAGATACTGGCTGGTGAGGCTACAGACATATACTTCTATAGGACCAAGATCCTTGTTGAGAAGTATGGGTTGGCCGATGTGAAGGTTAGAATGCAGGTTCACGCCTACTCCCTCCCTAAGGGCTACGAGTGGGCTGTCTTCGCTGGGCTTGAGGAGGCTTTAGCGATACTAAAGGGTAAACCTCTAACAGTGTATAGCATGCCGGAGGGCACCATCTTTAGGAGGAAGTACCCGCTTATGTTGATCGAGGGTAGGTTTAAGGACATGGTTTTACTTGAAACAGCGTACCTAGGGGTTCTAAGGTTTGCGACCAGTATTGCGACTAAGACTGCCAGGATTAAGAAGAGGGCTGGTGACAAGCAGGTTCTATTCTTTGGCTTAAGAGCTCTACACCCAGCTGTGTTCATATCAGCTGATAGAGCCTCCTACATTGGGGGGGCTGATGCAGTTAGTGGTATGCTTTCAGAGAAGTACCTCGGCCTGAAACCCAGGGGTACTATGCCTCACGCTCTCATCGTGGTCTTCGGGGATCAGAGGAGGGCATGGCAGGCTTTCGCTGATACCTTCGAGCACGAAACACCCGTTATAGCTCTCGTCGACACATACTATGATGAGAGGGTGGAGGCTCTAATGGCGGCAGAGCTCCTAGGTAAAAGGCTCTATGGTGTAAGGCTTGATACACCTAGTAGTAGGAGGGGTAGGATGAGGGATATAGTGGAGGAGGTTAGATGGGCTTTGAGGAGAGCTGGTTACGATCACGTGAGGATAGTGGTGAGCGGGGGGCTTGATGAGGCTGAGGTTGAGGAGCTTAGAGACGTGGCTGACGCATTCGGGGTTGGGACATCGATAGCTGCGGCTCCAAGTGTTGACATAAGCGCTGACATAGTGGAGGTTTACGTTAACGGTAGGTGGGAGCCTAGGGCTAAGAGGGGTAAGATACCGTTAAGCTTGCAGGTCCACAGGTGTAATGTAAACGAGGACTACATAACACCCTTCGATGACACAACACCACAGTACTGTAGTGACGGCTCCCAGGCTAAACCACTACTGGTAAAGTACCTTGAGAACGGGGAGCTTGTGAGAGAGCTCCCAAGCCTAGATGATATTAGAAACTACGTCCTAGAACAGCTTAAAGAGGTTAAGCTATGAGCTCAACCATAGGATTCCAGAACCCTCCTAATGAAATCCTCAAGCCTACCACGGCCAACAACACCGTAAACTCTATCGACAACCTCACCTCTAACAACCGCTATGAGAGCTGGGATGTAGTCCACGTGGAGTGAATCAACAAGATCCATGTTCTCATCAACGTTAACCCTATAGAAGTTAGCTTTACCAGCATACCTCCTAGCTAGAACCCTAACAACATTCATGAAAGATATACAGGGGGCACACCAGCTAGCAGTAAAGTAGAGGAAGCTCACGCCACTCAAAGATTCCAGGTCAACACCACCCCCTCGAAGTTCGATTAAAGGATCCCTATACTCCTCCAATAACCTCTCATACCTACTCAAAAGCCTATCCCTAAGTAACCTAAGTAACTCTAGGGTTTCCACGAGGCTCACCACGCCTTTAAAGGTAGAGGAAACCCTATACGTGCACATGCAGGGTGAGGGGAAAAAGTTTATTTGACGGCTAGTGGGGCTAAAGGGGGTATGTTTGAATGGGGGGTACCCTCTACTCCTCCTAGGCCTCAGCCTCCTCTGGTAGCCCGAAGGGTGCTTCTACCTCGTCCTTAGCTGGTATGTCCTCGTGGAATCTAAAGGATGTACCCCAGAGCTCTCTTTTCAACATCTCCCTAATGGCTGTTCTTATGGCCTCACTTCTGCTAGAGTATCTCCCAGCTTTAACTAGCTCGTCTACACCCTTAACGTACATCTCCGGCATTTTGACCGTTACAAGCCTCACCTTCCTAGACCCCCCAGGCGTCTCTCCTAGGAGGTCTGGTAGCTTTTGGGTGATACGCCCCGGATTACAAAGGTATTACCTTGTGTTCCACGTAATCAATGTTATGCTCTACGAAGTTCTGCAACGCGTGCGCCTTTAACCCCTAGGGTTTAATTGCGTTTCCCCGCTAACGGTATTTGATGGTATCTGTGAATACCTGTATTTCCGTTAGCGGGGTTGGGCCTTGGTGTGGGATCATTAGCTTCACCCACACCTCATGGGCCCCCGTCGAGCCCAACGCCATGGGGCTCCCATCTGAGGAGAGGTACTTCAAGCCAATGTTTATAGCTCCAACAACATCCCTCTCAACAATCCTACCATCAACATATGCAACCCTCAACACT
>JAPYWV010000140.1 GCA_028276165.1 Acidilobaceae archaeon | reverse complement strand
ACTGGGCTTCTGCATATTCAACTACGCTGCCATGGCAGCTAAGGCTCTAGAGGATCGGGGCTTGAGAGCTCTCATCGTAGACTTCGATGCACACCACGGCAACGGAACACAGGATATATTCTGGGATGACCCTCGTGTCGTACACGTGGATATACACCAGGAAGCGATATACCCTGGGACCGGGGATGTAACGGACATTGGGGGCCCTGGAGCTGAGGGGACGAAGATAAACATCCCACTACCAGCGTTCTCAGGAGACCCACAATACGTGTGGTTTGTTGAGAGGATCCTAGAGCCGATTATAAATGCCTACAAGCCCGAGGCGGTGGTAGTATCAGCTGGCTTCGACGCCTATCAAGGTGACCCACTAACAATGCTTAGAGCAACGAGGGAAACCTACGGCTACATAGCCTACGTGCTAAGAAACTTTTATGTCGAAGGGAGGGTTAGAGCTTTGGTTACAAACCTTGAGGGGGGTTACGGGGATGGGCTTAGGCATGGTTTAAGAGAGTACGTAGAAGTGCTCATGGGGGTTAAAGAGTTTAGGAGGACCGTGGAGCCTAGGGAGCCACCTAGAAGGGTAACGGAGGGGCTTCGCAGCATGCTAGGGAGGTATTGGGGTATAGAACTGTAGTTGGGGGCTCCACCCAGGGAGGTTTAATCCACGTAGTACGGTACCACTATTATGCTGAGGATGTAGTGTATTGATAGCGAGATTACCGTGAATGGCACGGTTATCTCCATCCACTCCACCCACGAGACCTGAGCTCCTCTAGCTTTCTCGGCTATGACGAGTGACAGGTAGAGGGCTGGAGCCCCAGCTATCGTAGCATTGCTTCCCAGAGTTCCAGCCCAGACTACAGCCCAGTAGTGTGGCCACGGGTCTACACCCGTTAGACTTCCCACCTCCTTCAGCGATTTTAGGAGGAATAGTATGACTGCATCGTGCTCTACTATAGAGGATAGCAGTGCCGTCACCCAGTAGACTATGGTATAGGATGTTATTAGATCTCTTTCGATGTAGGATGCTATAATCCTAGATACCTCGTCTATAACACCACCCGCTTTAAGCCCTCCTACGAGCATGAAGAGCGATATGTAGAATATTATGACCCTCCACTCCATATCCCTTAGGATGTCCTCGAAAGCCGGGATACTGTTACCCTTAAGCTTATGTCTTAGGAGCTCTAACAAGACCGATGTAGCTGTAGCTACTGACACCGCTAAAGCACCGAGCTCTACGCCTAGCACTGGCCTTATAGAAGCTAGAACAATGAATGCTATGAAGCCGAATGTTGCTGCGAACGCTGTAATCTTATCAAGTTTGGGGGCTTCAAGTTCTATGGTGGAGTTCGCATCCCCTCCCACCCTAACCCTGGTAGCCTTAAACCATAGAAGGTATAGCATTAGGAGCGTAAGTATGAATGACAGGGATAGTAGGGGGAGACTACTAGGAGCCCCCCTAAACCATATGAAATCTAGAAACTCCGCCCCCGCTACACCATGAAGCATTTGAGGCGGCAGATCCCCTAGGAGTAGCGCTGTACCCATATAGTTAGCTGCAAGGCCAACAGTCATTGCGGCCACCAGGGGGTCCATACCAGCTCTTAAAGCCACCCTGACAGCCAGCCCTCCAAGAAGTAGTATCACAAGAACATTGTCGACAAACAATGTTATGAACCCCGCCACTAAAATTATGGATAGTAGTAACGCTGAATACGAGCGAACCCTACTTGATAAAATAAAAACCACATACTGAGGAAGCCCAGACTTGGAAAGATAACCTGATAACATCCACATACCGAACAAGATCATTATAACATTCCAGTCAACAGACTTAAAGGCGTCGGTAAACGTGTAGCTAGCAGAGACCAGGACCATTAATATCACTCCAAAAAGTGCTATCAAAGCCTTCTCATAAGGTGCAACTATCACAAGTAAAATTGTAAACACGAATACAGCTAGTAGTATCAAATCCACCTCAGGCACCTTGCCAGTCAATAACTCTCTGCAACAATCCCTAAAAGCTTACCCACATTATAGGGGCTAGAACACCATCCAAGGAAACTCTAGAAAACTAGAATGTAGGTGGCGGGTGCCCCCAAAGCACTTCCGGAAATACAACGCCTCCGAACCCCCGGGCCCGGTGGAGGCGTGTTTGAATTGAGTTAGGTTTATATGGAGAAGCATATAAACCGTTAAGCCCCTCAGGGATCCTACGCCCCAAGGGGGTTACCTTGGGGTTCGGACCCCTTTGGGGTTCACGGTTTATATGCTTCTCCATATAAACCTAACTCAATTCAAACACGCCTCCGGGTTGGAGGCGTTGTACCCGCGCGGGTGCTTTGGGGGCACCCGCCGTTTGTATAGGTTTGTCTTGTAGGGTTTTTAAGGGGTTAGGGTGGGTTTGCGGGGGGTATTGTTTATTACCTTTGTCTCAGTAGACGTATGCTAGTAGTATGCCTCCTATCCTCCTCTTTATGGCTTCTCTGTGTGACATTACTCCTTGGTTTGTTGATAGTATCAGTATTCCTATGTCCCTGCTTGCTAGGTATTTTCTGAGGTGTTCTGGTAGTTTTACTAGTTCTCTGTATGTTATCGATGTTCTTGGCTTTATTACGCCTATGTTGTTTATCCTCCCTAGTAGCTGTACCCTAAACTTACCCCACCTTCCATCGTCTATGTACTCGAACTCCCCTATGTAGCCTTCTTTCTGGATTACCTTGAGTACTTCTGCTATCAGCTTCGATGCCGGCATTATTATAGCCTCCCTCTTACCCCTCATTTCACAGTTCTTTATTGTTGCTAGCGCGTTTGCCAGCGTGTCTAGCATTACCATGCTCCCACCTCTACATGTACTTCCTGAAGCCTAGTGTGTACGCTACCTCTCTGAAGCACTGCCTGCACAGGTAGAGGTTGTACTTTTGTATGACAGCATCTCTCGTCCCACACCTCTGACATTTCTGTGCCCCCCTACCCGTTTTCCTAGCGTTTGGTGGTTTGAATTTAGCCAGCCTCCAGCACCCCCTATATGAATGTTACTCCTAGGAGCTGGCTTAATAAGACCATCGTCTCCTCCCTTGT
>JAPYWV010000054.1 GCA_028276165.1 Acidilobaceae archaeon | reverse complement strand
GCTCTTAGCCTCAGGATCCAGCTCTGCGTACACCTCGTCTACGCCTAGCTTCGCTGCCACAGCTTTCGCTGTTACACTCTTATCACCTGTTAGCATTACCACCCTAAGACCCCTCCTCTGGAGCTCACGTAGAGCCTCTACAACCCCATCCCTAATCCTATCCGATACAGCCACCAGGCCTAGGAGCTTGGAGCCCCTAGCTACGTAGACCACAGTTGCACCCTCCCCCATGAGCTTTAAAGCTTCACCTCCAAGCTCCCCCGTGTTAACCTCAAACCCCTTCATGAGCTTGGAGTTACCAACAGCTATGGGCTCGCCGTCCAGGCTAGCTACAACCCCCATCCCTGGTATCGGTTCAAAGCTATCAGGATCTCTTGGGAGCCTACCGTACCTAGATCTATACTCCTCCACTATAGCCTTGGCTATGGGGTGTTCACTCCACTTCTCAGCTATAGCCGCATGCTCTAGAACATCATCCTCCCTAAACCCGGGAGCCGGGATTACGGCTGTTACAACAGGTTTACCCACGGTTAGAGTCCCTGTCTTATCAACAGCTACTACGTTAACCTCGCTAGCTCTCTCCAGTGAAGCAACATTCCTAACAATTATACCCTGTCTTGCAGCAACACCAACCCCTGCAACCACAGCCGTTGGTGTTGCCAGGCCTAGGGCGCAGGGGCACGCTACTAGTAGCACGGAGGCCATGAATATGAGTGATCTCTCAAACCCAGCTCCAACCACCAGGTACCATACGGTGAACGTCACTAATGCAATAGCCATAATGATCCATGTGAACAACCCTGCAATCCTATCAACGATCCTCTGGAGCCCGAGCTTCCCAGCCTGAGCTTGGGATACAAGCTTGGCTACCTGAGCTAACATCGTACTACTCCCAACCCTGGTAGCTATGACGTGGAGCCACCCACTTGTAACAAGTGAGCCAGCGTAAACGGGATCCCTTTCACCCTTCTCAACAGGCATAGGCTCTCCAGTGAACATACTCTCATCAACGTAAGCCCTGCCCTTAACAACAATACCGTCAACGGGGATCCTCTCACCCTGCCTAACAACAACCACATCACCAACCCTAACCTCCCCTAAGGGGACCCTAACCTCACTACCACCCCTTAGGATGGATGCCTCCTGTGGTTGCATTTCAAGAAGCCTTTTAACAGCCTCCCCAGTACCATGCTTAGCCCTAGCCTCTATATACCTCCCCGTTATAACAAACGCGATTATCAAGGCTACAGCCTCATAGTAAACCTCGCCTTCGATCACCCCAAGTGTTACAGCTAGACTGTAGACGTAGATTGACCCCGTGCCTAGAGCTACCAGTGTATCCATGTTAGCAACCCTATTCCTGAAAGCCCTGTAAGCCCCTACGAAGAACCTCCTACCGGGGAAGAGTATTAGGAGAGTGGAGCCGAGGAAGCCTAACACCTCATAGTACGGGCTTGGGAAGCCTATGGGGGACATCCTCAACAACATTATCGCGAAGAGCGTGAAACCGACCACCAGGGATACTATGGACCACCTAAGTAGGCTTGAAAGCTCCACCCTACCAAACTCCTCTAACCTAACCTCCCTAGCAACCCTAGCCCTATAACCCATACCCTCCAGGATCTTAACAACATCATCAACACTAACAGTCTCGGGGTTCAAGGAAAGGATTACAGTCTTATTTATGTGGGAAGCACTAGCATCAATAACACCCGGCACCCCCCTAAGCCTGGACTCCACAATAGACTCGTCATCGACAGAAACCATGTTCTCGACAACAAGCACAACCTCCTCCCTATAGACGTCGTAACCAGCACTCCTAACAGCCCTGACGATATCCCTTAAACTAGCCCTAGAAGGATCATAGGTTACAAGAGCCTCACCGGAAGCAAGGTTAGCCTGGACACCAACGACACCCCTAACACCGCTAACAACCTTCTCAATAGTGGTTACACATGTAGCACAGTGCATTCCTATAATCTTCAGCCTCTCAGTAACAAGACCGCTAGCCGTAAACCACCACCCGTAACTATGTGTATAGCATTGACTTAATATCCACGTATATGTACATCCAAAGCCTAGGCTTTAGTTAAGTTACGCTCGCTCCACGTCGAGGCTTCAAGGGGTCTATGGTCTACACACTTAAACCTAGCCTCTTGAACTCGTCAATGTAGCTTTTAAGCAGGTGCTGTATATCGCTTGATAACGCTATGAAGTTAAACCCCATCGATACCTTACCCAGAGCGTCTTCAACACCCGAGGTCATTATACCAGCTATCCTACCAGCTATCCTGGCAGCATCTACAACCCTTCCTAGAGCCCCCCTGTAGATGGGGTTCTCGAAGTCTCTGAACACACCTAGGGATGCTGAGAGATCATTGGGCCCCACGAAGATGCCATCCACACCTTCAACGGAGACTATTTCATCAATGTTCTCAACAGCCTTCCCGGTCTCCACTGGACCATGACAACCACCTCCCTACCAGCCCTCTCATATACTTTTTCAAGTCTATCAAACTACACCTAGTAAACCTCTTATAAAACCCTAGTAAGCGTTAACACATATATTATTAATGACAGGTTTAACAGTAAAACGAATAAAACCATCATGGGAACTGGCAGGGAGAGAAGTAAACCTCCTGAAAGCAGAGGACCCGGTAAAACTTAGGGGAAGGGAAAACAACCTACTCGTAGAGGAGGGATCCTGTAGAAGATGGGAAGCTTGTAGACCGTATACGAACTAAAATTTATACACATCACCCTCAGACACTCCATCCATAAACATGTACGCCAACAGTATACAATAGAAACTCCCATTTACAACAGGGAAACCATTGAGAGGTAAAAGCGAAAAGCTTAAGTACCAGACCTCACCTTATATACACGGGATCCCCGGTCAGGGGCTAGTGGAGTAGAATCCATTACATGGAGTTGAAAGAAGGGTGCGTGTTCCATATCGTAGACGAAGAGAATCCGTTCCATGGAATTGAAAGAGAGGGGAAGTTTAACAATGTGGGGTCCGACGTTCCGGCTCTCTTCACCAGTTAGGTGACCCTCTTACTCTTCATCCCCCTGGATCCTATCTGGACTCCAGAAGCTCTTAAACGTTAGTCGGCCAAGGCTGAACTCTTCACCTTTCAGTCGAGGGGAGCTCCTCATCCACAAGTTGTTGTTGCGGGGGGGCCTAAAATCTGTATGTCCGCTCTGCTAAGTGTTTCCTACGCATTCCTCCCCACGGGCTCGTCTACCTATATGGCATTTCACCACCTATTCCATTGGATCTACTGGAGCTCATGGTGCCCCCTGTTGGTGTCCCAAAATACTCTGGGCCACCTTAGGGGTTTAAGGCTTGTAGGTGTTGTAACCTCGGGGTCTAGAGCCTCCGTAGTCCCTGTTAGGGTTTCAAGGGATTCCATAGACTTTGTTAGGGATGAGATGCTAGCTTTGATCGAGGATGTTGAGGAGAACAAGCTCTACCTTGGTGTTGTTAAGGGCTCCGTTAAGAGGGATATAGCTATTGACGGCTCCAGCCTTCCAACGAACTTCGATCCAGAGAGGAGCCTTAGCTACACAGCACCCCTCATGACATGCTATGTTGAGGTTATAGGTGAGATTGCAGATGGCTCTCTTGAACTAAACTTCTCCATACCAAGACCTGGGGGTAGGGTTTACATTATAACACAGGACTTCGACATAGCCATGTTGCTTAAGGTACCTGAGGGGCTTCACGTAGGCTTCCACAAGTTCTCCGGCATGAGGGTTAGCCTCGACCCTAGATCCCTGGACTACCACGTAGCAGTTCTAGGGGCTACGGGTACTGGTAAGTCTAGGCTTGTTAAAGCGCTGGTGGAGGAGGCTCTAGCTAGGACCGACTACAAGGTTATAGTCTTCGACCACACAGGCCTGGATTACAGCGATCCATCAAGGTGGGGTGGCAATGTTAACATCGTAGACGGGTCTAGGGTAGCTCTAACACCTGATGTGATAGCAGTGGTGCTAGCTGATAGGATGGGTTTAGCGAGCGAGCAGCAACGTGACTACATATTCCTAGCCGTGACACTGTACATAGCACGTAGCACCCTAGCTGGTAGCATGGGTAGAAGCTCTCTAGCTAGCTCAGAGTACGCGTTTAAAAGGCTACTGGAGAACCTGGATTTAGAGGGTATGATAGAGGGTTACTTTAAGCTAAGCAGGAGTGGATCCTTTAAATGGGATTTCAACGAGTTCCTGGAGGTTCTCGACTACTGCCTTACACTAATGAATGCGTGGTCTAGCACTAGGGTTAAGTTCAAGCTACTATCACATGTGAGGGTTGGGAGGAGGTTCTTCGAAAACTACCTTAACGGTAGGAGCGTTATCGTAGGGGATGTTGTCGAGGATATCTTATCAGGCAAGTCCAGGCTTACAATAGTGGATCTCTCCAGGGAGGTTGAGTACGAGGCTAAAAAGTTCATCGTATACCAGTTCCTCAAAGAGGTATGGGATAAGGTTCTAGAATCCCGGGGTAGAGCTGGAGTCCTAGCAGTCGTAGATGAAGCTCACAACTACGCTTGTGCTAGAGGTTGCGAGCCCAGTAGCGGTATCATAGCGAGGATTGCTAGGGAGGGGAGGAAGTGGGGTTTCGGGCTCATACTAGCATCACAGAGGGTTATAGACCTGGCTCCTGAGGTTAGAGGTAACATTAACACGGTGTTCTTCTCCAGAGTGCAGTCTGCAAGTGACTATGATGAGTTGAAGAGGTGGATTGAGGGGTTACAGTTCATAGAGTACACTCTACCCCTACTAGCTAGGAGGGAGTTCTACCTAGCAGGCCTCGGCAACCCATTCAGGAAACCGCTCCTGGTGAGGGTTAGAGATGTTAGTTGAGGAGCTCGAGGTTGGAGGCGTGGAAAGTCTAGAAGAGAACCCCGAGCTGACGTTAGAACTGTACAAGCTTGCCGTGAGGGTTAGTGAACACCTTAAATCCACTCTGAGTGTTGTATCCGAGAACTACGAAGCCGTCAGGGGTAAACTTGGAGTTAGAAGGTTTAACGGGCACCCCTCGAACGTCTTAAGCGTCCTAGCAGTTGATAGCACGTGGTCCATACCACACCTAGAGCTCGTCATGGGATCTGTAGCCGTCATAGTATCAGGTTACGTTATAGCAGCCCCCCAGGGTCTTGGATCCTATGGTTTAAGCTTCGTAGCACTTAGATTCTCGGCTGGCGACGATGACAGGTTTACGTTGAGCCTAGAGCTCTCAGCTAGGGTTAAGGAGTACGTTACTGCATTGAGGCAGCTCAAGGGGGATGTGGATATGGTGATGCTCGATGGCCCCCTATACCACTCCATGATCCCCGAGTTCTACACACCCTCAAGGTCCACCAGCGTACTAGAGGATTCTAGGAGGAGCTCCGGCTCCAAGCTAGCCTCCCTGGTCTCAAGGGCTCTCATAGAGCTTCTAGCTAAAGCAGACTCCACCGGAGTTCCTGTCGTTGGTGTTGTTAAGAGGGTTTCAAGCAAGCTACTACTACCAAGGCTTGAGGGGCTTGAAGCCGTGGTGGATGTAGTGAGAAGGTATAATGATAAGCTCCTAGCAAGCCTGATCCTAGAACCTGGGGAGTACATTGTCATAGATAGTTACCTTGAAGAGCTTAGAAAATACCTTGAACTACATGCCTCTAAAGGCAGGTATAAGGTGATCCTAGGGAGGATGGACAGTTGTATGAGAGCTCCAGGGGATAGCCTTGAGGGGATGTTGTGCAGGTACATGGAGAGAACATCGGTAGTATTCTACAGGCACAAGGGGGGCTCCGTAGCACCACAAGCCACAAGACTGGACGTATACCCAGGAGACCAGGTGGACAGAGTTATAGCATACTGTATGGAGAGTACAACGGAGAACAACGTACCAGCACCTATAGACTACGTGGATAGGTATGTTAGGGTCGACTCTCAAACGATAAAGAGGCTACACAGACTGCTAAAAACACATGGCATAGGTCGAGAGGTGGAGGTAGCGTTTAACATAGCAAACCCGCAGAAGAAGTACCTGTACGAGTAGGGTGAACGAGAGCTATTAAAGAGTTAAAGCTCTAGGTGGAACCCGAACCCGCTATGATCTTCATCTAAGGGGAAGGTTTAAATAGCGGTGGTTAGGGGATGAGAGGAGACTGGAGGAGGAGGTTGAAGCTGGCAGCAGTAGTAGCAGTTATAGCTGTAGCATCCCTCAGCATAGGGATAGCCATAGGTCAAAACCAGGGATTCCTCCTAGTCAAACCCTTCTCAGCACCCATAACAGTGGTAGAATCAGATGTAAGAGTCATATCGCTAACCTACACCTATGATCCGGTAGCGGATAGGATTACAACCGTAAGGGTTACATTAGAGAACACAGCCCCATCTAGTAGAAGTTGTGTAGTCCACATAATCCTATTCGATAAAGATGGAAACGTGATAGCCCAGGGATCAAGCTCCCCGGTCACAGTAGGAGGTGGGAGCACACAACAGGTTACCATAAGCTTAAACTGGAGTCCTGGTAAGAGCGTTAGCGATCTAGCTTCAGGTAGAGTAGCTGTAGAACAGGGATAGGAGGTTAAAGAAGGAGAAATTGGGGAAAGGGAATCTGTTTAAATAACGAGGGCTATTTGAATATCCACAGCCTTCTAGGCTTCTCTTCATACCCTAATGGTAGTAATAGCGTGCCTAGTAGTAATAGTGCTAGGAATACTAGGAATCCCCCTAGGATCATTAATATTTCGGCTGCATCCGGGGTGTAGTATAGTATCATGGGGAGCCCTGCGGGGGATAGTGCTATGGATTGATGGTGCACTATGAGCGAGTATACCCTGTAGAGGCTTACCACGAAGAGTATCACGCTCGTAAGCATTAATGCTATGGAGTTTCTCCTTAGGAGTGCGTATGCCGCGAGAGCTATCGCTATTACCACCCCTAGGAGTACCTCTACCACCCAGAATCCCGTGGCAAAAGCTCCTCTTACGATTTCACCCCAGCTTATCCATGCTGGGCTATACCAGGCTGTTACTATGGTCCACCCTAGTAAGAATACGTAGAGTAGCGTAGCTAGCACGAGTATAGGACTGTAGAATTGTGTAACATAGTCTAGGGTACTCTTATCCCTCCACTTGTACAATGATATGTACAGTGCTTGACCCGAAGCACCTACTATGACTGCTCCAGCGAGGAAGAGTACAGCCATGTGTATCCCTATCCAACCGGGTACTGCTACCATCGAGCCAAATACCTGAGCCAGGTTGGAGGCTAGTAGCACGTCAACTAGCAGGATTAGAACTGCTATAGCTAACCCTAGGGTTAGCTTAGACTTAGCACCACCACCGAGCCTAAGTGCGTAGATTAGCTCTACAACCAGTAGTATGGCTAGTATGGCGTAGAGAACAGCCATCCAGTAAATCCTCGATTCGAAAGCAAAGGACACTATTATCCTAAAGAAGCCCTCAAGAGGCTTAGCTAGATCAGCTAGGATCAATAACCATGCTGGGATGATTGCTGATATAGCAAACCAAACACCATACTTAAAGTTCCTCTCAAGAACCTCCCCGGGCCCCTTGTAACCGAAAACTGAGTACAAGGAGTTCACGATAGTAGCTCCAACCGTAACCAATGCAAAGAACGTGTAACCTACAACAATCAAACCCCATGATATGGCGTGAACCTCCTTAATCGTGTACCCGTATGCTATCAAGGCTGGTCCTAGGACTAGAGCGATAATAGAGATTACTAGTAGGAGGCTCCTCATGTCAACCACCCCTCAGGACTACGACATTTCTAGGCTTTGTCCCGAGCTCCTCCCTCAACCTAATGGTTGTAGACTCTCTCACCCTCCTCGATATACTGCTCTCGGGGTCATCTAGGTCTCCGAAGTCCCTGGCATTTGCAGGGCATACTGTGACGCAAACAGGTTTAAGTCCATTCTCGATCCTACTCGAACACTCAGGTCCAAGGCACTTATTAGGCATGTGGCTCTCCGGGTCCATCCACCTGGCTCCGTAGGGGCATGCCACCACGCACGCCTTACAGCCTATGCATAGCCTGTAGTCTATGGTTACCAGGCCTGTCTTTGGATCGTAGTGGCTGGCTTTCGTTGGGCACGCTTTTACACATGGCGCGTTATCACATTGCATACACTGTGTTAGGAGTACACGAGGCCTCCCGCCTACCGAGATCCACCAGACTTTGATATTCGATGCTAGCCAGCTCCACTGTGGATTTGGATTACTGCTCCTCATGTACTCTGGGAAGTTGGCAGAGTTGCATGCTATCACACACGCCATGCATGCAACACACCTACTCATATCCCATAGGTGTGCTAACCTAACCATAGCCCATCACCTCATGTAACCCTCCTCACCCTAACACTAGTATTGCTAGCTCCACCCCCAACGATTGGTATTACGTATGCTTTGTTTAGCTCATGTATATTGACGCCTCCCCTTGCGAAATGATTTTCTGGTAGTAGCTTAGACCTTCTACCAACATAGCTGTAGGTGAAGAGAACCTTCTCTCTAACCATCTCCGTAACCCAAACCCTAGCTTTAACCCTCTTCCCAGGCTTAGCTAGGCTTTCAAGTTCCACTATATCACCATCCTTTATACCCAGCCTCTCAGCATCCCTAGGGTTCATCCAGACACTCCAGAGGTGTTTGAAGAACCTCATGGGCTCCATTAGGAGAGCGTGTGCGGAGATTAGAGGTCCCTTGCCGTTAACAAGGTAGAACTCGTCATCAGCCTTAGGGAGCGGGTATGCTGGTGGAGGCCTGTAATCGGGCAGTGGGTCGAGACCTAAGCCTAGCGCTGTTAGAGAGTATATCTCACATTTACCACTAGGCGTTCCTAGAGCCACCCTATAGGGTCTAACCATGTACTCCTTACTTTTGAGTATGTAGTAGCCCTTCTCCTCCAACTCCTTCCTTAGAGTTTCAAGTGGTATCTTCCACGTATCAGCAACCTTCCTTACAAGTATTTCGCTCAGCGATTCCTCGAACTCCTCGAACTTATGGTAGTCAGCGTACTCATCCCTCCAACCTAGAGCTCTAGCTCTCTCCGGGAAAGCTCTTCTAGCAATCTCAAACATTATCCAGAGAGCACTCCTAGCATCACATCCCTCAGGTGGCTCTGTAATCTTCTTCTGCAGGTGTACCGCTGCATGTAGAGTCCACTTGACTGTTGTAAACTCATCCCTCTCAAGGTACGTTGTATCGGGTAGCACGTAGTCAGCATAGTCAACTATATCCTGTGGTAGAATGTCTATGACAACGAGTAGATCGAGCTTCCCTAAAGCCTCCTTAATCTTATCGACATCCATATCCCTATGTATTGGGGTAGTACCTATTACGAAGAGTGCTTTTACGGGGTACGGATCCCCAGTTAGTATAGCATCTAGGATTGCATCGAAGGTGGCGGGTGTAGCCCTGTACTTAGTTCTATCCACTCTAGTTGCTCCTACATCTCCGAAAAGCTCCTCTGGCATCTCAACATCATAGAATGTCCTAGCATACCTCTTACCATCCCTGGTTACAACTGTTATTACTGCAGGGAACCTAGCTGACTCCTGGAAGCATAGGCCTCCAGGTTTATCAATGTTACCTAGGAGTACGTTGAGTATCAGGGCTGCCCTAACATCATCGTAGTCATTGCCGTTCTTCGAAATAAACCATGTGTCGTCAACTACACCCTTGTATAGTGCTAGCTCCCTAGCAATCCTCCTTATGGTCTCAGCTGGTACGCCCGTTATCCTTGAAGCCTCCTCAGGTTTATACTTAGAACACCTCTCCCTGAATAGCTGGAACGCTGTTCTCACCCTCGCCACTGTTCCATCCTTAAGTGTTACATCACCTTCATAGAGTAGATCTGGGTCTATGCCTGGAGTCTTGTGATCCACGGGCTTCTTAGTCTTAGCGTCCCAGACCATGTACTTCCTAGCATCACCCTCCTCGACAAGGTCGGCTTCTGTTAACGGCTTACCATCTGGTTTGATTAGGAATGGAGCGTTACTATAGTATTTCAGGAAGGTTTCATCGTACAACCTCTCCTCTATTATGACGTGTGCTAGTGAGAGGAGGAATGCTGCATCAGTACCGGGTATTATGGGTATCCACTCTGCATCACCCAACCCTATCTCAGGCATCCTTGGATCAACAACAACTATCCTAACCTTCCTATTACCCCTAAGCCTATTTAACACCCCCATGCTAGCCGTACCAGGGGTTCTGCTTACGAAGAGTATGTAGCTTGCATTCTCGTAATCAGGGTCAACACTAGGGGGTCCTCCAGCGCCCAGGATATGGCCTCTAGCAACAGTCCCGGAGGCGTGGCACATGCCAACGTGAGAGATAACATTGGGTGTTCCGAAGAGGTAGGAGAATAGGGGCATGTAGTAGCTCCAAACATCATGGTGTGTTATAGCTATAGATTTGTAACCGTATTTAGCAACTACCTCCCTTAGCTTAGCAGCTATCTCGTTTAAAGCCGTATCCCAGTCAACCTCCTGGAACCTAGCCTCACCACGTTCACCAACACGCTTCAAAGGCTTCCTAAGCCTTAAAGGGCTATCCCAAAGCCATACCGTTGAAGCAGATCTACCACAAAGACCCCTCTGTGGATGCCCATCAAGAGGCTCCACATAGGCAATCCTACCATCAACCTTAACAACCTGGATCCCACAGAGGGCACCACACATACCACAGAAGGTTCTAACAGCCTCCCGCTGAGATCCAATAGCCTCCAGCCTAGAAACACTAGGCTGTCTAAAACCGCTAACAACACTAATCGAGACCGGTATTGAGGATAACGCTAGAGCAGTACCAGCGATTTTAACGAAATCCCTTCGTGAAATTCTTAACGCCAACTCCCTCACCGTCCTTTTAAGTAGATATTTAGACTAAAGTTAATCAATTTAAAATATTTATTTTACATTTTAAAATTCACCTTGTTATAGGTTAAATGTTTATTAGCATTCACACCTGTATGGGGGAACGGGGTTGTAGCCTTGGATATTAGGGTTTTCAAACTCCCACTTCCAGGTCTTGGTATTGAGAGTGTTAATGTTTACCTTGTCGACAATATCCTAGTTGATGTTGGCTTGTACTCTGCTCGTACGCTACACGTTCTGGTTAGAGGTCTTAGAGCTTCTGGTATGAATGTCTGTGATGTTGAGGGTGTTGTTGTAACCCATTTCCATGTGGATCATCTCAGCCTCCTCCCACTTCTACTTGACATGTGTGGTTTCGAAGCTTACATGGGCTGGAGGGATTTGGATGTCATCAGGAGGGGTGCTGTTGAGTTCGTTAAGGGTATCCTCGAGGTCTACAGGCTTAACGGTGTTCCAGTTGAGGAGCTAGAGTTGATAACGGACCTCCATCCCGTAATGAAGTTTAGGGATGTATACGATGTTATGCTGAGGGATGCCCCCATAAAACCCCTTAGAGATGGGGATATGCTCGCAGGTGGGAGTCTTAGGGTTCTAGAGGTTCCAGGCCATACTCCAGGTTCTATAGCCTTGGTTAACGATTATGAGGGGGTAGCTTTTGTGGGTGACACCTTGATAGATGGTATAACACCCCATGTTGTAGCTCACAGGGAATCCCGGGACCCCCTAGGAGAGCACCTTTCAAGCCTCAGGAGGTTGGCGTCCATGAAGTTGAAGACTGCATATCCAGGGCATAGAAGCCCGATAGGGGATCCTGCTGTGAGAGCGTTAGAGCTAGTGAGATTCCACGAGGATAGGTTGAATGAAATACTAGGCCTCATCAGGGGGAGGCCTAGGACTGGGTATGATGTGGCTAGAGGTGTCAAATGGAGGGTTAGGTATGACAGCTGGGATCAATACCCCCCGGTGGAGAGGTTCTTCGCTATAGGGGAGGCGATAGCACACCTAATCCACCTAAGAGAGCTAGGCCTAGCAGATTACCATGAGGAGAAGGGGGTTATGAAGTGGTATGCGTTAAACCCTTGATACCTGCAGGACATCACCCCACATCCTAGATTGTAATGACTTATTAGGCTTA
>JAPYWV010000004.1 GCA_028276165.1 Acidilobaceae archaeon | reverse complement strand
CCCCACCTCTTACTAGAAGGGGTGTGCTCCAAGTGGTTGATTTAACTCAAGCCTTGATAACGATCATAGGGACACTAGTACCAGTTCTACTAAGCCTGATAACACTAGCGTACTGGCTCGGAGGCAAGTTTGCCTCGATAGATGAGAGGTTCGCGAGAATAGACGAGAGGTTTGAAAGAATAGATGAGAGGTTCAAGAGTATAGATAAGAGGTTCGAGGAGATTAAGACATACGTGGATTTGAGGATTAATAGGTTGGCTGAAGCTAGTAGAGCTTATCAGGAGTTCTTCATAGAATACCTCTCAGTTAAAGGGCTTCTGAGGCCCTCGGAGGCTTCAATGCTTAAAGGTGAGATTGAGAGGTTTACAAGGCTGTCTACAATGAACCCTTTGACCAGGGAGGAGTGGGAGAAGATTAGGAGGTATCTGGAGAAGGATGAGCTGACCTTAGAGGAGGCTCTTGAGCTTAGGAGGCTTGCTAGGAAGGTTACCGATGAGTATGGTGACAGGATTGAGGCTTGGAAGCTGCACATATACGCTTCTATCATGGTTGGGTGGGCTTTGAGGAAGAAGCTTGAGGAGGAGGGGAAGCTTGAGGGTGGAGGTTGAGTGTCCATCAATTAACGATCTTCATTGCCGTTGCTATCCTCTCTTTAACCGTTATGTCTACTGTCGCTTTTAACATTGTTGGTGCTATGGTTGTCGCTATTATAAGTGATGTCATTAGCGTTAGTAGGAGTTGTGGTGTTATAAGCCCCGTCTGGTATGCTGCTAGGAGTACAACCTTGTCCATTGCACCTTTAAATGTTAACGCTATCCCCACGAGCCTGCTCTCAACATGTGATAACCCTACAGCTCTAGCACCAATATAGCCTGCTGTGAACCTTACAACCACAGCTACGAGTGTGAATGCTATAACGAGTTTTAGGGTATCCGCGTTGAGCACCCCGGCTAAACCCTCCATTGAGGCTATAACACCTATTGTTGAGGCGAAAAGTGGTAGTAGTAGGCTTAAGGTAACCCCTTTAATCGGCTCTAAAGCCCTCCTATACAACCTCTCACCCAACCAACTCTCATCAACTAGAAGCCCTACCAGGAACACCCCCACTATGAAGTGTAGACCTAGAATCTCGCTTAGAGCTCCGAGAGCTAGAGCGGATAGCATGAGCATAGCCAATCCAGCCTCCTGTAATCTGAACAGCTGTGATATCCTTGAAAACCACTCATGACCTAGCGTTGCAAACCTGGATATGATCATGTGGGTTGCGACAACCGCTAGGATTAGTAGGGTAACCCCGGCCAGAGTCTTAGTCAGAGAGTTTAGAGTAGGAGACCCTGTTACAGCGATACCTACAAGGAGCCCTAGGAGGAATACAACCAGGACATCTGTAGCTACAGCAGCACCCATCACTAGAGCTCCAACCCTTGTATTGAGAACCCCGAGTTCCGATAGGATAGCAGCTGCAACAGGAAGAGCTGTAACACTTAGAACAAGGCTAACAACGGTAGACTCATTAAAACCCAAGCCTAGGAGGTAGCATAAAACCATGGCAGAAGCGAAGGTTAGGAGGAATGATATAAGGGATAGAGATGTAGACCTCAAACTAGACCTAAGAAACTCGCCATAAGAAACCTCAAGGCCAGCGTAGAGAGCGAGGAAGAATAGAGCAATACCACTCATAACACGAAGCTCCTCACCATAGGATATAAGACCCAGCATAGAAGGCCCTAGGAGAAACCCAGCGAGTATATAGCTGACAACCGAGGGGACACCAACCCTGCCTAAAACCGCTTCCGAAAGCTTAGCTGTAGCAACGAGAAGCGCAACATCAACTATAAACCTCTCCAACCCCCAACCCTAGGCTGAAGTATACTCTGCCATAGAGTAGAGGGTGTTAGCAGTGTAGCACCCGTGTATTACCTTACAGTCAAGTTCAAAAAGGGGAGGGGGAGGGTGGTGTAAGGTTATACTAGGAACTTGGGGGCCTTGGGGTATTTGCTCCACAGGTCTGGGTCGTGGCTTATCACAACGTTTGTCCTAGGCCTCCTTAGCATTAGCTTTAGGAGTTTCATCCCCGATATGTACTCGTCTAGATCTGCTAGTAGCCACCCCTTGTTCTCCACCTCAAGCTCTTGGGGTAGGTGTGTGAAGTCCCCTGTGAATATGTAGCTGTTACCCTCGTTGGTTGTAACCCTTAACATTATGCTCCCCGGTGTGTGAGCTCCAACCCATATTATCTCTACTCCTGGTAGTAGCTCGAAATGGGTTACATCAATGGGGTACCAGTTGGCACCCTTAAGGGCTTCCAGGTCTACTGGCTGGTATGCCCCGATCCTGTTAAGCCAGTAGAAGTAGAGTGCATTCTGTATCTCCTTCTTGTGAACTATAAGCGGTGTCTTAGCGTCCTTGAACACGTAGGCCTGCCCTAGATGGTCTAGGTGCATGTGGGATAAGACTATGAAGGTTACATCCTCAGGCTTTAAGCCAACTAGTTTAAGCTGGTTCTCAACCCTATTCTCGTCGGAGAATTTAACCATAGGGAAGACCTGCCATGTAGCTTGAGTCCAGACCTTAGAGGCCTCAGGATGGCTTCCAGTATCGAATAAGACATAGCCATCCCTATGCTCTACCAAAGCCCCGGTAACCGGTATCTCTATCCACTTATGCTTCTCAGCAATCCTCCTCACATCCCCCATCTCAACGTAGAGTAGAGGGTTAGGTATGAACCATCCAGGCTCCCCAGCTAGAACACCGTAATCCAGTAGGTACACCCTCTTAACCCCGGTCTCCTGAGGCATACAACCCACCTCTAGGAGTCTACTAGACAGGTTTGAGTGCCCGGCTATTTAAAGTTTACCATGTTAAAAAGTATGTAAGGCTTTTTATAAACCCCCGGGCCTACCTTACACCTTGAGGTGCCCTTGGTTGGTCTTCTACACATATGTTAACGAGGGGGTTTTCACCCTAGCATCTGTAACCTTGAAGTTCGGGATTGGCGCTAGTAACGAGGTTGGCCTTGAGGCTTCAAGACTAGGTCTTAAGAAGGTTCTACTTATAACTGATAGGAATTTGATGGAGATAGGGGTTGCTAAGAAGGTTATAGACAACCTTGAGGGTGAAGGTGTCGAGGTCGAGGTCTACGATGATATTGAGATCGAGCCCACCGACGTGTCTATGGTTAAGGCCGCGGAGTGGGCTAGAGGTAGGGTTTTCGACGGGATTGTGGCTGTTGGCGGTGGTAGTGTTATAGACCACGCTAAGGTCGTAAACCTGCTGACAATGTACCCTGCCAACATAATGGAGTACGTTAACAAGCCCATAGGGCTTGGTAAACCTGTACCAGGGCCACTTAAACCACTAATAGCTGTCCCCACTACAGCGGGTAGTGGTAGTGAGAATACAGGTGTAGCAGTCCTAGATATCAAGCGTGAGAGGGTTAAAACAGGGATCTCACACCACTAT
Organism: Acidilobaceae archaeon; assembly: GCA_028276165.1. Classification (GTDB taxonomy): domain Archaea; phylum Thermoproteota; class Thermoprotei_A; order Sulfolobales; family Acidilobaceae; genus DSZV01. Next base: position 35,862 of record JAPYWV010000004.1, on the reverse strand, counting down.
CTGAAACCCACGATAGGAGTAGTAGACCCCCTGCTAACAGTCACAATGCCACCCACTGTTACGGCAGCCACAGGCCTCGACGTCCTAACACATGCTGCTGAAGCCTACACAACGAAACCCTACTATGCTAGGCCAAGGTATCAGAGTCCAGCTGAGAGACCGGTATATCAGGGGGCTAACCCTGTAACAGATGTTTTCAGCGAGAAGGCCATAGAGCTTGTAGGAAAGTACCTTAGGAGGGCCTACTACAACGGGTACGATATGGAGGCTAGGTACTACATGATGTTAGCATGCGAGCTTGCGAGCGCCAGCTTCGGGCACGCGGGGGTACACATACCACATGCTAATGCATACCCGATAGCCGGCATGGTTAGAGACTACACACCACCAGACTATAGGGTGGATCACCCACTAGTACCACATGGTATATCGGTGGCATTAACAGCACCAGCTACATTCAAGAAGATCGCTCCAGTAGTACCAGAGAGGGTAGCTAAGATAGCGGAGCTCCTAGGAGTAACCCCCGAGTCAATGCACCCAAGGAAAGTTGGTGAAGCTGTATACGAGGCGTTTGTAAGCTTAATAGAGGATCTAAAAACAGTGCCAAGAGGGCTTAAGGACGTAGGATACAAGGAGAGCGATGTACCAGCCCTGGTGGAGGGTTCTCTAAAGCAACAGAGACTCCTAGTACACTCGCCAATCCCTGTAACCAGGAAGCTACTGGAGGAGATATTCCTAGAGTCGATGCAACTGTAACAGTAAGGTTAACCCCCCCGCTAGCCCAAGTCTTTTTAACATCCCCCTCTTCGCAACCTCGAACCTTAAACCCCAGGCTCCTTGGAGGGTCATCGGCAAGGGGAGGAGTTTATAAGGTAATACTGTTAATCAATGATATTTGGTATGTGCGTGTGCTTTGTTGGGGTTGAGATTTTGGAGGTTGTCGGTAGCACTATTATGGCCTCTCTATCCAGGGTTGTTGAGGTTATTAGGAGGGCTAGTTCTGCAAGCTCCACCTATGCCTCTAGGAGTGTTCTCAGGCTTGATGATGTCATCTGGGTTAGGGAGCCTGTTGAGGATTCAGGTGAGTTCTCGGCATCCCTCATGGAGTACTCTTCCAGGCTTCTGATCGCTAGGAGACCTTACCGTGATGGTGTTATGTTCACCCCTGTTGGTGTGGATTCAAGCTCTAGGCATGTTGAGACTCCTGTGGCGGACGTTGTTGTAGGCGCTGTTGCCGCCATAAGCTCCCTGGGTTCTATTGCGTTTGAGTGGCCTAGCCTAGGCCCTCTACGTTACACCGGTAGGCTGCACCCGGTCTTCTACATACTATCCAATGCCGGGGTTCAGTTTAGCTTGGACGATCCACTTGTATCAACTGTTAACCCATCCGGTAGGCCCTTTGATATAAGCTATAGTGTTGGTGAGGCTTGTGATGAGATGAGGGTTAGCCTTGAGAACTGGGTTCTAGAGGTTCTAGGGGAACTCTTAGAGGCTCAAGTCAACCCCGTTGTTATGGTCGATGGGCCTCTCTACGTTGTAGCTAAGGCTCTCACGAGGGATGTTCAACCGTGGATTAGGGATGTGTGGGTTAAACTCCTGGAAGGTAGGGTTAAGGCTATAAGGGGTCTTGAGTCTAGGGGTGTACCCGTTATAGGTGTTGTTAAGAGGGTTGAGAAGAGCACGATACTCTCCAGGACGAGGGGGCTTGAAGGTATTAGAGGTGACATTATGGAGGGTGATAAGAGTATCATACTAAGGGCTATGACAATGCTAGGTGATAGGGTGCCTGGTAGGATATACGTTACACCTAGGATAATCGTTAGGACACCCCAGCTACCCGAGGTGGGGGTTCTGGAGAAGGTTGTTCAGTACATCGTCATACCCCCGGGTAAATTCCAGCTATCACCACCACTGGTTAGAGTCTACAGGTTGGAGTACACTCTCAAGACGCTAAATATACTCCAGGATATGGGTTTAGAGCCGGACGCCGTTATAGGTGGTGATAGCGTGGGGAGGGGTGCTCTTGAACCTCTATCCATAAGGCTCTCCGATCTAAGATCCTCGTTCCTATCCCATGCTCTTAAGAAAGCCCTTCTAATGAACATTATTAGTGTTGGAGCTCCACTAAGCTACTGGAGTCTTAGAGAGGCTGAGATCTCGTGGAGAGAGTAGCCACGGGTGCCAGGGAGAGGGGGCCTCTGGATACTGTATCGAGGCTCCTGGAGCAAGCGTACTCCAGGGCATCGAGGTACGGGGATGTTGTGGGTAGGATTTCAAGGTATTCTAGGGTTGAGGTTAGCGAGGAGGGGCTGGTGGAGTTCGATGTAGAGCCTGAAGTGTACTACTCTGAGAGGGGTGGGGCTGTCCAGAGGATTGGTGAGTACGTTGCAGTTGTAGAGCCTAAGTCTGGTAGGCTAGTCCTACTAAGGATTGTTGCTATTAAGAGGAGGGATGAGCTAGCAGTTATAGGCGTAGAGCCTCCACTATCAAGCTACGAGTTTAAACCAGAACCCTCAGGGCTCCTAACAACAACTAAGGTTAAGGCTAGGATCCTGCTAGAGCTAGACCCTGAGGTTGATAGCGAGCCAGTACCAGCAACCATAGGGTTGGAGCCTCAAAGCCCCGTAATAGACCCTAAGCCTGAGGTGTTGGCAAAACTACTAGGTTTAAGGAGTGAGAGGGGCCCCGTTATAGGATCCCTTGCAACACCATCAGGTCTTGTTAAAGGCGGGGCTCTAACCGTGAGGTTACCGTATAGGGCTCTCCTACAACACGTCCTGATAACCGGGACTACCGGTAGTGGTAAGACGACGTTGATCAAGAACATGATAGCATCAATGTACTCAGAGTGGTCTCAGAACACACCCGTAGTGGTAGCTGTGGATATGAACCAGGACTTCATACAACTACCCCTAGAACCCGCTAGGAGCCCCTCAGACCCCGTGGCGCTAACGGCCTATAAGGGTGTTAGGCCGCCTAGAGCTCTAGTCGTTGTAACACCACTACCACTAAGGGTTGTGGAGGTCGTCTACGAGGAGTTCAGCATTGACAGGATATCGCTACTGGAGATTGCAAGGAGTATTGCTAGGATGTACTATGAGGAGAGTATAGAACCCCTAGTGGGGGCTAAGATGAGGGATTTGAACTGCTTGGTTAAGGAAGGTAGGAGTGTTGTGTGTAGAGCTCAAGCCCCATGGGGCCCCCTGGTACTGGTACCATACGTTATAAACACCACTATACTCGACTCTGATAAAGTTTCATCCCTAATGCCCGGTTTAACTGAGGCTGCTAGAGCCCTCCTAGAGAGGATTAGGAGGGGGTTTAGGAGGAGGTCTAAGACAAGCCTCTACCCACCACTCCAAGCCATACTAGGAGCTCTCCAGGCGTACAATGATGGTGTTAGGAGTGGTGATAGGAATGAGTTGTTCGAGTCCATAAGGGAGGTGATAGCACCTAGGGTTATAGCTAAGGGTGTTAGTGATGAGAGCCTCCTAAGGACTATTAAGCTTGAAGGCTTCGATAGGACCCTAGAGGATCTAGTAGACGACTGTCTTGAGGTTCTAGAGCTCTCCAACCCACATAGGGAGACGTATAGAGCCCTCTATAGGAGGTTGCTATCACTACTCGACACTGAGATAGTCGATGTAGCTGTTATGGGCGGGTGGCCTGCAAGCAGGGTTACCCTGATGAGTGAACCTAGATGGGAGGATATAGTTTCGGAGGCTGAGATGCTAGGAGCCCCTATAGTGCTAGATCTTAAATGGCCTATGGATAAGGGGTTGGAGAGCCTGGAGGGCCCCCGTATGGCCGCGTACAGGATGCTCCAAGCGCTGATAGAGTGGAAGCACTCACAGTGGGCCAGAAGGGTGCTAGGGAGGAGTATAGTGGTGGTCATAGACGAAGCACACCAGTTCTTCCCCCAGGAGAGGGGTGCTAGGGAGGAGCAGGAGGCTAGTAGGCAGGTGGCGTCAATGATATCACGTATAGCTAGGATGGGTAGAGCTAGAGGGGTAGGCCTTATATTCAGTACCCACAGCCCCAAAGACCTCCACGACATAATAGTCCAGCTTGCCAACACAAAGATAATACTTAGAACGGAACCCCAACACGTAGAAAGACTAGATGTACCAGGGGAGGTTAAAGAGGTGCTACCAAGACTCCCAGACAGGCTAATGGTGGTATTAAGCCACGTGTACAGAGGAGGCTACATATTCGTCCAAACAACAACACCGCTAACAGCACACTATGACATATCATACCAGCTCTTCGGATACTAAAGGATCTTCAAAAGCCCCATATAACCCCCATCATATGAGATCGTATGAGGAGCTCCAACAGGGGACACCGAAGGTCGAAAGCTCCTAGGATGAGCCCGACACTACATGGGGTTCGGTTGCAGAGCTTGAAGTGGAGTCAGGTTTACTCCTCTAAAACCGTCTCCTGACTGAGATTAGATAGCCTAGGCTCACCCGGGGGGTTCTATTGGCTATCGGCTGCTCTCCCCCCTCCTACCAGGCTTGTACACTTTGAGTCTAAGCCTCTTTAGGAGCTCTAGGTAACCCTTATCCATTAAGAGCTTATCATATGCCTGTGTTAGCGTGCGTGATGTCACCACGTACTCTCCTATGTACTTTACAGCATAGTCTATGACCTCTCTTACACTTGAGGTGTCTAGGTAACCGGACGCCATCAGGTCTAGTATGTCGAGTGGTGTTGGCGCCATAATGTCTAGGATTAGGAGCTTGCTGGGCCTAATCTCCCTTCTAAGCTTTACCATCCAGCTATAGCCGTCAGCTACTATAGCGTTGTAGCCTGCGAGGCTACCCACTATAGTTCTAGGCGGTGGGCTCTCGAAAACCTTAAGCCACTCCTCTGGGTTGACTATGTTGTACGCTCTAGCTTTAACTGTTAAAGCTGCTATGGTGTAACCCCGCTCCTCTGAAGCAGCATAGCTCTCCTCCGAAGCATAGCATCCAACTTCAACACCAGGATAGTCTAGAACTAGAGCTCTCAACGCTGTAAGCAGGCTACCCCACACCCTGAGGCCGGAGGGGTTCAATAGCTTAAGGGCATAGTCCAGGGCATCCCTGCCCCCCGTGGCGATCCTCACGCATAGGCTTTGAGGTAGGGGTAGAGCTATATTACCATACCTCCTGGCATACACAGCTAGCCTCCTCGAAAGCCTCCAAACACCTCTTTCGGTCACAGGAACCCCTATGATGACCTTCAACTAATCCTCAACCATCCAACTAACTTCTAGAACAGCGCCTTTAATCCATGGGATAGCCTTTTATTAGGTTTAAGCTGGAGAAGCATCTATAGAGGTGATCTGTGTGAGTGGAACTGGAGCTGAGGTGTCTGGGAGGCTTTCAGAACTACTACAGAGCATGAGGGATTGGGAGAGGAGACCTCTGGTTAAGGTGGGGAGGGTTGTGGTGGAGCTCGTTAAACTACCTAGGAGGGAGAGCCGTAGGGGGGTCGTCCCAGAGAGGCTAGCATTACACATAAGGCTTGAGGACTCCTTTAAGGGTGTTTTCGTGGAGGAGTCTAGCGAGCTGGAGGATCTACTAGCAGCCCTCCAGGCTAGGGTTGTTAGGGAGGTTGCAAGATCCCTGGATGATGTTAATAGACGTAGGGTTATAGAGTATGGGATCTAGTGGTTGGCATAGTGGGGCCTCTAGCGGGTGGATAGCTGGGGTCACGAGATGGGGTATGTTGTTGTCAAGGTTAGCGGTAGGCTCCTAAACCCTCCTAACGTTGACTACTATAGGAGGCTTAGGGATGCTGTTCTTGAGGCTAGGGGTTACTCTGGTCTAGCTATAGTGTGTGGTGGTGGTCCTACAGCTAGAGGTTACATTGATGTTCTAAGAGCTCTCCACATCCCAGAGGCTCTCCTGGATCTAATGGGGATAGCTGTTTCAAGGGTTAACGCTCTAGCCCTAGCACTAGCACTAGCCCCCCATTCACCGCCAAGACCTATTGAGAGTATTGAGGAGGCTGTTGAGCTAGCCTCTAGGGGTTTAATCCCGGTACTGGGGGGCCTCCAGCCTGGGCAGAGTACTAATGCTGTTGCTGTAACCCTAGCTGAGGCTCTCAAAGCCGATATCGTTATTAACATGCTAGCTGGGATTGATGGTGTCTACGTGCCACCACCTGGTTTTGAGGGTAGTAGGAGGCTTAGTAGGATTAGCTATGGTGAGCTCGAAGGCTTGATTAGAGGATACCCCCAGCTGGCTGGCACCTACGAGTTATTCGATAACGTTGCGTTAAGGGTGGCTGAGAGGAGTAGGGTTAAGGTGTTGTTCGTTAGAGGGGATGATCCTACAGTAATAGTGAGGGTTGTGCGTGGAGAAAAAGTGGATGGAACCCTACTAGCCTAAGCTATATCCAACCCCTTAGCTTCATAGCCCTTACAACTCTATCTACCGCTACAGCGTACGCTGCAACCCTAAGATTGTGCCTCCTCTTATCAAGCTTAGACTCCCAGAAGCTCCATGTGGTTTGTATGGAGTTCATCATCCTCTCCTCCAGCTTCCTCCTAGCCTCCTCCTCTGTAATCCACCCACCCATCCTGTTGTTAACCCACTCTATGTGGCTCATTATGACGCCTCCAGCATTAGCTAGTATATCGGGGGCTATTACTACGCCCATCTCCGTTAGGATCCTCTCCGCCTCCGTTGTAGTAGGCCCGTTAGCACCCTCCACTATAAGCTTAGCCTTTATATTCCTAGCATTATGCTCTGTTATGACATTCTCAAGAGCCGCCGGTATTAGTATGTCGACTTTGAGCTCTAGGAGCTCCTCGTTAGATACCCTCCTATCAGCCCCCTCGTAGTTGATAACAGACCCTGTCTTATCCTTAACAGCTTTAACCTCCTCAACCCTAAGCCCATCAGCCTTGTATATTCCACCCTTACTATCACTAACAGCTACAACCCTAGCACCCATCTCCTCCAAGAACTTAGCAGCATAGTAGCCCACGTTACCGAAACCCTGTACAGCAACACTAGCACCCTCAAGACCGCCTAGGATCCTCCTAGCTAGCTCCCTAGCGGTTATAGCCACCCCTAACCCCGTGGAGTAAACCCTAGCCATTAGACCACCTAGATCCAAAGGCTTCCCAGTCACAACCCCGAAGTAATGACCCCTTCTAACCCTATAGTACTCATCCAGGTACCAGGCCATGACCTGTGCATCCGTGTATACATCGGGAGCTGGGATGTCTAGATCCTCGCCTACGATCTCCGCTATAGCAGCGAAGTAGCCCCTACTAAGCCTCTCCAACTCCCTAAAGCTAAGCCTCTTAGGGTCAACCCTAACACCACCCTTCCCACCACCATAGGGTAACCCTGCAAGACTGCACTTCCAAGTCATCCACATACTAAGGGCTATGACCTCGTTCATGGTGACGTTAGGGTGGTACCTAACACCACCCTTGTAGGGGCCTAGAGCACTATTATGCTGGCTCCTCCACCCAATGAAGACCTTAACACTACCATCATCCATCCTAACCGGGATCTTAACCTGTACAACCCTCTCTGGAACAGCTAAAGCCTCGTAGACGTCCTCGCTCAAACCCAGTATCTCGACCGTAGCCCTAAGCTGCTTCTTAGCCTCCTCGTAGGGGTCTATGTGGATGCTCACAGATCCCCACCCATGTGAGTTTGATGGTGATGGATATTTATAAATAATATGCAGATCAAAGCGTTAGGCTAGTGGTGGGAACAGAGCTAGCTTGAAACATCGAGGACCATGGCGAGACCTAGCTCCACGAGAACCCTAGGCTGAAACTCCAATAGCAGGTTAACGTCACCCCCACCACCGTAGACAACATCTCTATCCAGGAGACTCCTATCCAGTATAACTTTAACACCCTCGGGGAGCGCTATGGGGGGGACACCGCCAACAGGGTAACCTGTTAGAACCTCAACCTCATCAGGTCTAGCAAGCCTACAATCCCTAGCGATACCCCTAAGCTTAGACATATCAAGCCTCCTACCCCCAGGTATGATAACAGCTAGGATGGCATCCCTACAGGTGACCACTAGAGTCTTAACTATAACATCCCTACTAACACCGAGAGCTCTAGCAGCATCATCAACAGTCCTAGTCGTAGACGGCATTACGAGAACCCTCCAGCCAAGCCCCCGAGACTTAATCCAATCCTCAACCTTAACCCTACCAGAGCTCAAAACAGGCAAACCTAGGGTAGAGAGGTTAGCTGAGAAGCTTAAAACCATCCAAACCCCCAGCATTGAAGTTTATCAAAGCCAGCCCTTCAAGGGCTCACGTAGCTTCAGACCCCGGTACGCCACCGGGGGTAGCTGTGGGGTTCAACTAGGGTCGAGGGCTTGGGGATTACGGGGTCGGGGAAACCTGCTCAGAACACGGCATATCCCCAAGTCTGGATGGGATGCTGTTAGAAACTATAATCTCCCACACTAGAGGGAGTAACACACTTGATCTGGAGGTTCGAAACTACGCCCTTAAAGGGTGGGGAAGGGGTCATAACGTGTTAACTTGTTTTAAGCCCTTTGAACAGATACGCGCCTATTACTGTTAAAGGTATGCTTGTAGCTAGAGTTATGGGGAGTGCTGTGAACCCGGTGAAAGCTACTCTCATTAGGGATGTGAAGTATAGTACTGCGCTACCCCAGTCTGGAAACGGGAATCTAACTGTTAACCCGTATGTTATGATGGTTGGTAGAGAGTATAGGAGGCCTATTACCGCCACAATTGCTATTGCTGTGAGAGCTCTCACAAGAACTCTCCTAAAACCAGACCTGTAGGGGGTTACCTCTGCAACCCCAATGGTTAAACCTAAGGCTAATCCTCCTACTGCTGTTGAAGCTCTTATCTTTGATACGACCTCATCGAAAGAGTATATGTCTGAGAGGCTCCAGGGACCTCGCATAGCTGTGTATGCCAGCCAGTAGGAAGCTTCAAACGCTATGACGCTAAGAGCTACCACTACAATATCAGCTTTTCCTATCGAGTGCCTAGCTGTTCTTAGTAGTAGGAGGGCTACAAGTAGAGTGGAGGTTACGATGGCTAATGCTAGAACCAACCTCACATACATACCATCTCTTAGCTTAGATTCAACGAGGATACTGTAGGCTTCCAGAGGATCTGCTACCCCTCTCACCTCTACACCAGCCATTTCAGCTACGGCTTTCACAAGATTGTAGCCTTGGATCCTAGAGGTTTCAACATATGCAGTGACCCTATCAGAGTCAATGTTAAAACCTTCTGTTAGGGGTCTTCCTATAGATACTATGGGGATCCTCCAACCCATTAACATTGATATCGTGGGGGTTACATCGTACTGTGTGAAGGGGGTCTCGTAGAAACCTGGTTTAACGTGAGGTCCTATGAATAATGTGAAAAACCCTCCTAACCTCGGGTTCGAGACCTCCATGATGCCCTCCTCTCTTAAAACCATGATCGTTTAGGATTACGAGGAGGGTCTTGTTGAGAAGCCCCTCCCTCTTAAGGGTTTCCACTAGCTCTAGTGTTAACCGTATAATGTTTATAATGGTAGCGTTATACTCCACCTCCGCAGGCCCTCCCACCCTATGGCCTATCATATCCGCATCCGCTACCCCTATCCAGAGGAGTACCTTGCTGGTGTTCGAGTACCGTCGTAGCAGATCTAGCCCAGCAGCTAGAGATATTGCTCCGTGACCTGCCCCCTCTTCTACGTCAACACACTCCCTTATATAGTCTCTAAAGAACCTCTTAAACGATCCGTCACCACTACATAGGATAGTGTAACCCCTCTCCCACGCGACCCTCACAATACTATCAACTCCAAGAGACCCCTTATACTCGTTAGATGAAACACCGTGAATCTCGGGAGGAGCTCCGGTTAGTATTGAAGCTCTAGCTGGTACTGAGTAGCTAGGAGTGATGGAGAGCCCATTAGCGTAAAGAGCCCCCATGGATAGTAGTCTGTCTACATCGCTATTAGACTTCCTTAGATCAAGTAGCACGTCCACGGTTACACCATCGAGTAGTATGAACACTAGGTTATCGGCTAGAGGTTGAAATACACCTACATCCCCGTACCTAACACGTTCAAGAGCTCCGGCATAGGGGTTACTATAGTTAACCCAGCTTTTATAAGCATTGAGAGCGGTGTACCCTGAGGTATACGATATGAGAGCGACCACCACTAGTACTGCAACAATGTAAGTGTAGGCTTTCAACTAGGACACCAACCAGTGGGGGCGGGGAGGGGACTTATATAAATGTGGTGTAATTTAAACTCTAAAGCTACCAATATGTGGTGGGTCGATGTGATTTGACTTTAAAGGGGATTGAGGATCTATCCCTAGCCTATGGTTTGAACCACTATGCTATTGATAAACCTTTAAGGGATGTCTTGAAAGTCTACCTCGGCTCAGAGCCCGATCTCAGAACCCTAGGAGAACTAGCTGGGAGGGAGTTGTATGAGGTAGCTTATAGGGTGGATAGGCTGAGCGAGCCCCTACTCATAACATGGAGTGTTAGAGGTGATAGGGTGGACTCTGTATGGCTCGACCCTGCTGAGAGGTTGATTTTAGAGAAGCTTATCTGGGATATCGGTGTTAACAGGTATCCATTCAATGGTGGTAGCTGGCATGAGCATTACGCTTCCCTAAACATAATCGGAGATCCAGGGGTTAGCTGTATACTAACCATAACGATACAGACTGCCTACACGTTGGAGAAGTACGCTTTAGAGCCTGTGAGGAGCTACTATAGGAGCTTATCTGGGCTATCGAAGCCTACAATGTTCGGAGCTACATGGTTTACGGAAATCCAGGGTGGGAGCGATCTAGGAGCTAATGCTACTGTAGCTAGGGAGTCTAACGGCTTGTGGAGGCTTAACGGCTACAAGTACTTTGCTAGCGGTGCTGGCCTAGCCGATGTAGCCTTGGTTACAGCTAGGACGCCTGGATCCCCTCCGGGGGCTAAGGGCTTATCGCTTTTCGCTGTACCAAGGGTTAGGGGGGATGGATCTCTAAACTTCTATGTGAGGAGGTTGAAGGCTAAGAGTGGCACCATTGCCGTCCCAACGGGCGAGGTTGAGCTAGTTGATAGTGAGGGTTACCTTGTAGGGGAGGCTGGGAAGGGCGTATACTATGCCCTTGAGAGCTTAATGGTGTCAAGGCTTGCTAACTCCCACGGAGCTCTAGGGATAGCTAGGAAAGCCTACCTAGAGGCTGTACTCTACACACTGCATAGGAGGGCTTTTGGTAGGAGGCTTGTGGAGCATAGGCTTGTTAGAAGGGATCTCCTCGAAGCGGAGTCCTTGATAGAAGCTGGGCTTGTGCTAGCACACGAGGCTACAGAGATGTTCCAGAGGTCGTCTAGGGACACGCCACCCTACACTCCAGCATACCACTACGCTAGACTCCTAACACACATAGCTAAGAATGTTACAGCAGAGATAGCGTTAAGGGTAACCACTACCTCCATGGAGCTCCTAGGAGGGCTTGGCTTCCTCACAGAGTACCCCGTGGAGAGATGGCATAGGGAGGCTCTAATAACACCCATATGGGAGGGTACGAGTAACATCCAAGCACTGGATATGCTCGAGGTTATGGCGAAGAAGGGTGCGCATAAGACGCTCTTAGAGGAGATGAGGGGGAGAGCTAGGGAGACTATGAACGTGGATACTTCGAGGAAAGCTCTAACAGTTATAGAGACAACGATAGAGGAAATGCTTGTAAGACAACCTGAAGTAGTAGAGTATGAGGCTAAAGACCTATTGAGGAAACTCGGCTACGCAATCTCAATCATCCTACTAGAGAACGTAGCCGCTAGGCTTTGGGAAAAGAGATACCATGTGATAGCTGAAACCATACTGGAAAGAGAGCTCCTAGGACGCCCCATACCGCTACTTAACGACGAAGACTTCGTTGACGTGGTAAGCCTAGGAGGGCAGATTAACATATAGTTCCATCACTCCCCTAGGGCATTCAACTACACCCATCAAGGCAACTCCGACCTTGAAGTACACGTTAACCTAAGGGATGACATGAGCCTCCTAGACTTCTAAAGGTAGGCCTTGAAAGACTAGAGGCGAAGGGGTGCTGAGGCTGTGTTAGCTAGTGTAGCTTAGATCTCCTCGCTTCACCCTGAAGAGCGAGCTCCAGCTTGCAAGTGTAGGTGACAGTTATTTAACTACCTTTAATGTAATAGCATTGTCGGTGAACGTCTTGTCCCCCGCTAGGTTTCCTAGCCCTGAGTGGGTTGAAGCGTACTGTAGGGCTTTGAACGAGTCTCCTGAGTATAGGAGGGCTGGTAGGGGTTGGGTTTGGCCTATACTGTTTATCGCTACAGATCTCCCCGAGGATCTTAGGAGCATCTATCCATCGAATAACCCCGGCTTCCTACTGGATCTCTATGATGGTGAGTGTAGGGGTTACAAGTTCTTTGATGACTCTTCGAAGGCCGATGCCCCCTTCATCATATCAGCTAGGTTCAGTGATTGGGTGGACATTATACTGGGTAGGGAGAGCCCCGTATCCGCTCTGATTAGGAGGAAGCTTGTTCTCAGGAAGGGTGATATGGCTGCTGTGCTTAGGTACGCTAGTGCTGCTATAGAGATGGTTAAGGCTGCCCAGAGGGTTGGAGGGGTTACTAGTTGAAGGCAGCCGTACTCTATGGGTATGGGCAGCCTTTTAGGATAGAGGATATACCGAAGCCAAGCCCTAAGGGTGCAGAGGTTCTGGTTAGAGTTGTTGGTAGCGGTATATGCCATAGCGACTTACACCTATGGAGAGGCGAGCTTGAGAGCGTTGTACCACCAACATTCCCCCTCGTCTTAGGCCACGAGATCTCGGGCGTTGTAGAGGAGGTTGGAGAGCTAGTCCCCCCATCAATACAACCTGGCATGGAGGTCCTAGTGTACTGGGCTTACTGTGAGCAGGAGGATAAGTACGCTCTTAGAGGATTATACCAGCTATGCTCTCTTAGAGCTGGAGCTGGTATAGCCGTGTACAATGGGGGTTTCGCTGAGTACGTGCTAGTACCACACTATAGGTACCTAGTCCCAGCGAGGGGCTTGGAGGATCTGGCTGCTGCAGCTGTTCTCTCAGATGCTGGAGCTACAGCTATGAGAGCTGTGAGGAAGATAGTGGGTGAGGTTGAGGAGGACGAGTACGTAGCTGTTGTAGGCTTAGGGGGTGTAGGTATATTCGGGTTACAGCTGGCTAGGCTCCTAACAGGGGCTAGGATCATAGGGGTTGATGTTAGGAGTGAGAAGGTTGAGAGGGCCCGGAAGATAGTCAGGCTGGCTAGCGGTGATACTTTGATAGACGCTTCGACGACGGACGTTAGGAGAGCTATCTACGAGGCAACGGGTGGTAGCACGATCAAGGCCGTCCTAGACTTTGTTGGGAGCGAGAGGACTATAAGCACGTACATGGACATGCTCTCACCCCTAGGCGTTTACGTCATCGTAGGGCTTGGGAGCGAGCATGCAACAATACCCGTTCGTAGAATGGTTACAAGCGAGATATCAATTAAAACAGTGCTCTACAGCTCCTATAGGGAGCTTGAAGCCCTAGTAGACCTGGCCAGGAGGGGTTTAATCAACTACAGGGATGTGGTTGAGAGGGTTAGATTAGAGGAGGTGAACGAGGCCATGGAGAGGCTGGCTAGGGGGGAGGCCTTGTACAGGCAGGTTATAGTGTTTTAAGGTGAACTACAATGCGTATACGCTACCTGCTCCCAGAAGAGTATAAACTGTTATACGATAGCGTGAAGAGGCTAGCGGAAGCGCTTGAACCAGAGTTGTTAGAACTCGATAGAATGAGGCACGAGGAGGTGGTGGGAAAGGCTAGGAGGCTTATCAAGGAGACTAGTAAGATAAGGCTGCTAAGCCTCCCTATACCAGTTGAATTCGGCGGCTCAGGATACTTCACCCTAGGAGCAACCGTAGCCCTGGAAGCCCTAGCATTCCACGATGCCGGGTTCGCTACATCAATTGGAGCTACATGGCTAGGGCTATTACCAGTCCTAATAGCGAGCATGACAGGTAACCCTGATGTTGGAGATCTATGGCTTAAACCCTTCACCGAGGCAGATGCTAGGGGTGATCCACAAATATGGGGTTTCGCTATAACGGAGCCTACAGCCGGGTCTGACTATGAGAGGCTTGAGCCTAGAGCTCCCCAGCCGGAGCTACTAACATATGCTAGAAGGGAGGGTGAGTACTGGGTTGTAAGTGGGAGGAAGGTGTTTATCTCCAACGCACCCATAGCGGATTTCATCACCGTATTTGCGATAACAGATAAAGCCCTAGGGGTTAAGTCTATGGCCTGTTTTGTCGTCCCAACGAGGACTGAGGGTTTTAGGATAGGCTCTGTGTTCGATAAGATGGGTCATAGGAGTAGCCCTACAGGGGAGATCTTGTTGGAGAACGTGAGGGTGCCCAGCTCAAACCTCGTATGCCCTCCAGGTACTGGGTGGGATGTGGTCCAGCTTACGCTAGCATACTCTAGAGCTCCTGTTGGTGGTATAGCATTGGGGATAGCGAAGAGAGCTTATTGGGAGGCTACCAGGTATGCTTCCACTAGAGTTCAAGGGGGTCTTAGGATAATAGAGCATCAGATAATTAGGGAGAAGCTTGCTAACATGTACACCTTAATCCTAGCAGCGGAGGCTCTCGTGTACTCCACTTCACAGAGGTTGGAGAAGGAGTTCCCACCGCCTTTAGAGGATTCGAGTGCCGCTAAGGTATTCGCTAGCAACGTGGCTGTCAACGTAGCTCTGGAGGCGATACAGGTTATGGGAGGCTATGGTTATATGAGGGATTTTATTGTGGAGAAGCTGTTGAGGGATGCAAAGTTAACCCAGATATACGAGGGTACGAATGAGATAAACCTTTTAACCATATCCGATAAGATTGTAGAGGAGGTGGGATCTATTGGTTCTTAAAGGTGGGATTAGAGGTTATAGCATACCTCTGGATTCCCCATTATACCCAACGGGGACTCCTATAGTGTACTATGGTTGTAGAGTGCTAATAGCCTTAGCAACAGTTGACGGGGCCTCTGTAGACCCCGTGCTACCTGAAGGCGTAGATGTTGCTTCAAGCGAGCCTCTAACAGCATTCTGGATAGGGTACTACCCCATATCTAACGTTGGTACCTACTATGAGGCCTTGATAGCAGTCCAGGTTACATCCAAAGAGCTACCCCTAGCCTACTATATCCCCTACATATATGTCACTAACGACAAGGCTTTAACCTCGGGGAGGGAGCTACTTGGAGCCCCTAAGAAGCTTGCTAGGATAAAGCTATGGCGGAGTGCTAGTGGGATACGAGGGGTTCTATTCAGGAACTCTAAGCTTATGGAGATAGCAATGTACCCGAAGGAGAAGGTCGATATTGGGAGTTTAAGACAGCTAATACCGGAAGAGATACCGCTCCTATCAATTAGAGTGCTCCCACCACTACCTGGTAGTAAGGGGTTAGCTCAGCTAGTCCAATGGCATGCTAAGATAGCTTTAGATCAGAGGGTGAAAGCTCTAACAGGCCCTGCAGACTTAAAGCTCAATGGTACATCTGAAGACCCGCTGGATAGGGTAAAGGTTAGGAGCGTGATATCAGGGTTTTACCTTGAGTTCGACATGGAGCTCCACGTAGACAGGGTTGTTAGAGAGTGGGTGTTAGAGGTATAGCAGTTTATAATCTGATCCCCTGTATCCACGCTTATATCGACGATGAAGAGATAAATATGTGAAGTGCTCTTACTTAACATAGGGGCTTTCCCGGGATCAAGGTGTGTTTAAAGTGACTGTGCTTATCGGTGTGGTGGCTTTCAAGGGGGGTGTTGGTAAGACTACTCTAGCCACATGTCTAGGTTTGGGCTTATCCATGTTCTCTAAAAGGAGTGTTCTGCTTGTGGATTTCGATCCTCAAGCTAATCTTACGGAGGCTTTGTTAACGCAGACTAACATGCTTGATGCCATTGGTAGAGCTGAATCCTACAACCTCGCTTTCTCCTACGAGGCTCTACTCCAAGGCCGTGAACCCCTAGTATACCCCATTGGTGGTGTTGACAACCTCTACATTGTACCCTCGCATCCAAAGTACATGTTGTGGGCTGCACAGAGGGTTATAGAGCCTACACAGGATAAAGTTCAATTCTTTAGGAGTATCCTAGGATCCCTAGCTCAAAAGCATAACCTGGATTACATCATCGTAGACCTACCACCCCAAATGTACGGTGTAGTAGTCCCCATAGCGTCCGTTATAACAGATTACATCATAACACCCGTTATAAAGGGTGCTTTTAGCGTTGATAGTGTGGGTTACCTAATAGACACATACTACAACGTGGCTAGGAGTTATACGAAGAAGCCTACAACATTCCTAGGAGCTGTCTTGATGAAGTTTAGCACTGTTGAGACACAAGTTGTAAACAATGTTAAGGCTGCTGTTGAGAAGAGGATTAAAGATGCTTTTGAGAGGCTTAAGGGTGCGGGCATCATAGGGGGTATCAGTTATGGTGGTGTGTTTAACACCATAATACATTACAACAGGATACTGACTAAGTTAAGGAACATGCCGTGGACCAGGGAGCCCTACATTGTTAGACATCTCCACGGTAGATTTGGTGGGGAGAGGAGTCGTAGGGATCAGAGGTTGCTGGTAAACGATATAAGTGGTTTAGCTAGAGAGTTTGAGATGAAGTTGAAGGAGGTTGGCGGGGTTGAGCCAGCATAAGCGTAACGTGATCCAGCTGGAGCTCCCAGAGCAGATCTACAAGGCTTTAGAGAAGATAGCCTACATTAAGGGTACTAGTGTTGAGCTCGTAGCATTGGAGGCTATAAGATCCTATGTGAGCGTAGCAAAGGATATAGACGACCACTACCGCTTCAAGTACGAGCAGGTTGTAGAGGAGACTAGGAAGCTTATCGAGGTAGCACTGGGTAAAGGTCTTATCAAGAAGGGGGTGAAGGCTGAGAGGGTAGCCTCAAGTCTCGGTAAGCTTGTAACACTACTCAGGGACGCCTACGGCGATATACCTAGAGAGCTCGTACTAGAGGGTATGAGTGGTGAGGAGCTGGAGAGGTTGTCCAGCGCGCTTAGAAGGATTGTTGGTAGGAGTAGAGTTGGAGGTAGGGAGCTAAACCCCATAACCTACATTCTAGGTAGGGTTGAAGAGATTAGAGGTGTAGCGAAGGCCTTCGGGATAGATATTGTGGAGAAGGAGGGCTCAGTTAAAGCCATTAAGTTCAATAACGTCAACCTCCTATCAATGTACTACGGTTACGTCGCCAGGCTCCTAAGAAGGAGGATTAGAGGGTAGGGGGGTTGAGGCTGATAGAGGCTTCTAAGGTTAACGGGTACTGGAGGCTGAAGGTTGAGCTTACAAGGGAGGAGGCGTCACTCATATCAACTGTTTTCGGTGTTGATGTATGCTCTACGGAGTACGTTAGCGTAGATGAGCTTGTGAGAAGGCTTCTACACAGTATAATGGTTAACCAGTTGAGAGAGTCTAAGAGTGGATGCACTGTCGCCATGCTGGTGGGTAGTGTTTGGCTTCAAAGCATAATACCAGCTGGGGGCTTGGTGGGGGAGGAGAGGCAGCTTGTAGACTTCCTGGTTAAAGGGCTTGAGCTAACATTTAACAGCATGCTACCGCTAGCTAGGAGCCTGGAGGAGCTTAGGAGGAGTGTGGCGGCCCCATGCATAGACCCTCTCGTGTCCACGAGGTTAAACGATGTGCTGGAGGAGCTCCCACTACTATGCGTCAAGGGCCGTAGGATAGGTAGATCCCATGTTCTAGAGGTGGTAGCAGGGGATGCAGCCATACCAAGCTACTCGCTAAGACTCCAACTTGATATCAACGTTCTACCGGATATCCTGGTCGAGACGTGGTTTAGAGGTAGACAATCGAGGATTACGGGGTGCATTAAGGTAGAGGATAGGGATGTGATCATTGGAACCACTAGGTTTAAAACAGGCTTCTACTATGTGAATGACTGTTTAGTCCTGGAAGGCTATATCGCTAACTGTAGAGAGCAAAGTAGGGGGAGGGTGGTGAAGCTAGAGTTAGACGAGAGGGGTAAAAGGGTGGTGAGCTCCTTCCTCACGATAATAGGTGGTGAGAACGTGGAGATGTTCGAGTCCAATGAGTGGTTTTACGTAAGGGGTTTGAATACGCGAGACCCTATAAGAGAGGCTGAGCTATGCTTAAAGAGGAGGTTTACGAAAATCTAAGGGGTTACATGGGATGCCCTCCCTGTAGCCTCACATAGGCTTTAGGGCTAGCATGTGTAACCATGCGTGGGGTATATAAGAGCCTTTCTCCTCCAGCATTTCCCGTGTGTGGGGGTGTGGGCTGTGATAGTTGTTAGATCCTCTAGAGGAGGTGTCTTGAAGGTTGACGGCTTTAGGATTAGAGTTGTGGAGAGACTAGCGTTACCAAGTATCTGGGCTAGGCTTAAGGCTATTAGGGGTGCTGGTTGGAACACATTCCTCCTTAGAGCTGACGATGTCTTCCTCGATATGCTTACTGATAGTGGTGTTAACGCTATGAGTGATAGGCAGTTAGCTGCTATGATAACAGCTCAGGATGCCTACGCTGGAGGAAGGTCTTACTACGAGCTCGTTGACGCTGTGAGGGAGGTCTTCGGAATGGACTATGTGCTCCCCGTCCACCAGGGGAGGGCTGCCGAGCACCTCCTAGCCAAGGTCTTCGTGAGACCTGGGATGGTTGTTATAACGAACTATCACTTCACAACATCTAAGGCTCACGTCGAGCTTGCTGGTGGTGAGATGATAGAGATCCCGGTGCCACAAGCTCTCGATACTACCAGCGATTACCCATTCAAGGGTGACATGGATGTTAGTAGGCTCGAGGAACTTATATCGAGTATGAGGGGTAGGGTTGCCTACGTTAGGTTAGAGGCTGTAGCCAACCTACTCGGAGGGCAACCTGTATCCATGAAGAATATACGTCTCGTGAGGGAGCTCTGCGATAAATTCAATGTACCCCTTGTGCTGGACGCTAGTATGATTGATTGGAACGCCTACTTCATAAAGGAGAGGGAGCCCGGGTACGCGTCCAAGAGCCTGGCTGAGATAGTGAGGGAGATGGCTGGATACGCTGACATAATCTACATGAGTGCTCGGAAAGCCCCAGCAGTTAGAGGGGGTTTAATTGCAACCAATAAGAGGGAGTACTATGAGAAGTTGGTGGTACTACTCCCAGTCTACGAGGGGTTCCCATCATACGGCGGTATGTCTGTTAAGGAGCTAGCGGCCATGGCTGTAGGTTTAAAGGAGATGGTTGACGAGAGCCTGGTTGGATCAGAGTTAGAGCTCATAAGGTATGTTGTAGAGGAGCTCGACAAGAGGAGGGTTCCTGTCGTTAGACCACCTGGAGGGCTGGGGGTTCACTTGGACGCAGCTAGATTCCTAGAACACCTACCTAGGAACCTGTACCCCGCAGCATCACTAACGGGAGCCCTCTACCTAGCATCAGGTGTTAGAGCTATGGAGAGGGGCACCATGTCCATGGATAGAGCTAGGGATGGGAGGGAGGTTTACGCAGACCTAGAGCTTGTCAGGATAGCGTTCCCGAGAAGGACCTACACTAGATCCCACGCAGAGTACCTGGTGGATAGGATACTATGGCTCTACGAGAACAGGGATGCCGTGAAGGGGTTAAAGTGGGTTTACGAGCCACCTGTTCTGAGATTCTTCCTAGGAAGGCTAGAAGATATCGGTGGATGGGGGGAGGAGCTGGCTAGAAGGTATGAAAGGGATCTGGGCGAGTACTAAACGTTAAGGTTAAACTGGCTTGGTGGGGGGAACACTAGGTGGTGGTACCCGATGGCCATCTACAGTTACAGGTCTACAGCGTACTGGAGTGAAACCGATGCTGCTGGCATCGTGCACTTCTCAAACTACTTTAGGTACTGTGAGAGGGCTGAGGAGGAGTTCTTCAGGAAACTCCTGGGAGGCTTCCCAGGCATCCTCAACCGCTATGGAGTCATAGTCCCCAGGGTTAAGGCTTCATGCGACTACCACCACCCAATATACCCTCACGATGATTTCAGAGTCGACATAGTGGATATAGAGATTGGTAATAGGAGTCTCAAGTACAGGTTCGAGGTATTCAACGAGAGTAGAGCTGTTAAAGCCGCTGATTGCGAAATAGTGGTCGCCATAGTCGACCCTAGTGTGATGAAGAGTATAGAGATCCCAAGCCAGCTAAGGGAGCTCCTGAAATCCGTTGGTGCGAGGGAGAGGGGCCGGGGTTAATAATGTTAGTTTTAAAACCAACCCGGTATTACCTAGGATTGGGGGTGGAGAGGTCTAGTTGAAGGCCTCGATCAGAAGGCTAGTATTGGATGTCGTGAAACCAGTTAAGGGGCCTAGCATAGTCGATGTTAGTGTGGAGCTAGCGTCCCTCGACGGAGTCGAGGGGGTCAACATAACGGTTAAGGAGATAGACGTTGATACCATGACCTTAAGTGTTACAGTTGAAGGGAAGGACATAGACTTCAAGAAGCTTGAGGAGAAGCTAGAGCTCCTAGGATGCGTTATACACAGCATAGACCAGGTAGTAGCTGGAGTGAAGCTAGTGGAGGAGCCCAGGGTAGAGGTAAGGTAACCCTTAAAACCCTAGCGTTACAAATGAGTAGTACGGCGATGATTGGAACCGTCGACGCTGAAATATGACGAGGCCCAGCGAATATGAGCCACAAGAACCCTTACACGCCGTAACCACCCTCTTCTAAGATACCCGCTATGCCGGTTGCTAAACCCCCACATCTAACCTAAGCCCTCACCCTGGTATACACCACTGTAGCCCTCATCCGGTCTTTCAACAAGCTTTATGAACACCAACTGAGCTACCCTAGCCTTCTCCTCTATCCTAACCCCATGTGGGTTGTGGACTACGAGCAACCCCTCCCCTCTACCCTTATAACCTGGATCCCAGACAGTACACCTTAGATCTACACCCATCCTCAACAGGCTACTCCTGGGGAAGCATAGTACCACCACGTCTAGAGGCACCTCTACCACCTCACAGTACCTAACCTTGTAGGCTCCCGGCTCCAGGTACCAGAACCCACCATCACTAGCAACAGGCTCCACATCAGGCAGAAGCCTACCCTCAACCCCCATGAAACCAGCTGATTTAAACCTGTAGATCTCACAAACACTTATATCAACCCCCGCTGGCTGAGGCCTAGCAGTAACCCCTACAACATGGCTAACGGCAAGTCTCCCCGGGAGAGCCATGAGCACTACACCCTAAGGGAAACTCTAACCCATAACACCCTAAGAGGGGGTTAGGGTCTACCGGCTAGCACCCCCATCTACCGTACTAGGCGTGCACCAGATAACCCCTAACACCACCCAAACCCCTCATCATGGAGGCCCCCAGCTACAGCAAATCAAACTCAAAGATCGAGACATCGGGGGTTACTTAGAGCAATGGTGTAGGTAGGGTTTAAGGTCTCTAGCATATCGTAGATCAGGAGCTCGGGGGTTCGATAAATCGGGATCCTACTATTGCTCTAGGTAACCCCTCATGATCTTATCAGATGCCCGATGAGGCCCTAGGGTTAAGCCTTTAATACATGTTAATCCTAGGAGCCTACCTGGGAGCTGGGTGGTGTGGTTGGCTAGGCCTATGGTTGTTGTTCATGGTGGGGCTGGTGCCTGGAGGGGGCTGGATGTTGATATTGGGGTAGTGGCGAGGGTTTTAAGGGACGCTGTTTCCGTGGGGTTGGATGTTGCCAGGAGTGGTGATTGTATCGATATGGTTGTCGAGGTTATAGCCTTTCTGGAGGACTCGGGTTTGTTTAACGCTGGTGTTGGTAGTGTTCTCGACTACAGCGGGGGGGTATCGATGGATGCTGGTTTAATGGATAGTAGTGGTAGAGCTGGGGCTGTAGCTGCTGTAACCTACCCTAGGAACCCTATAAGGCTTGCTAGGATTGTTATGGAGAGAACCCCCCATATCATAATGGCTGGTGTTAAGGCTGACGAGCTAGCTTCAAGGCTTGGCTTGGAGAGGCACCCGGGCCCTCATCCCAGAGCTCTTGAGAGGTGGAGGAGCCTAAAGTCCAGGGTTCCAGAGTCTGCTTGGATTGCGAAGAGGGTTGAGGCTGCGAGAGCTCTAGGCTATGATACCGTCGGGGCTGTGGTAGTAGACTCTAGGGGGTGTCTTGCAGCTGGTTCAAGCACGGGAGGTGTTGCCCTAAAACTCCCAGGTAGGGTTGGGGATAGCTGTATCCCGGGTGCAGGCTTCTACGCTAACGATAGGGTTGCAGTATCAGCTACAGGTATCGGGGAGACCATAATAATGTCAATGAGCTCCCTTAGGGTAGCACAGTTCTACGAGGCCATAGGGGTTCTAAGGGTGGCTGTGGAGCGGGTTGTAGAAGAGCATACCAGGAGATGGGGTCCTGGAACCCTGGGGTTGATAGCTTTAAGCCATAGGGGGGAGGTTGAGGCATCATATAACACCGAGGCCATGCCATGGGCTTATGCGAGTCTAGGCGAGGAGCCTAGAGTTGGAGGACTCCCCCAGGGTTGAGAGAGCCACTTCACCTACCAACACTCTTGTAACTATAACCCTCAGGGCATAGCTCCTGTGTGGACCACACACACCACCTACACCAGACCCCCACCTCGGCTTCAGGTAGCCTATTCTCCCTTAGGGCTCTACTCAGCTTCAAAGCCTTCTCCTTAAGCTTCGATATCCTCCCCTCATCCCTCTCCTCGTAGAAGTACTTTAAACCATCCCTGGTTATGTACACAACCAAACCCTTACTCTTACCGTAGAGCTCCATGTAGAGTTGAACCTGATCCCTATACTCCTCGGGGAGCCTTTCGGGAGCCCTCTCACTAGTCTTCAAGTCGACCACATAGTCACCTATAACCATGTCAGCCCTACCCCTAATCTCAACCCTACCCCCAGCTCCCTCAACAGTGATACTCCTCGTACCCTCCTCAACCTCAGTCACACCAATAGGCATGTTCTTTAGAATAACCTCATGTAGAAGCCTCCCCCTTAATATCGTGTAAGCTGCACCGAAGTCAGGAGATCTAATGAATATCCTTGAGTAGAAGGACTGCCTTATACACCTTGAAACCTCTGTAACCCAGACCACGTTCGGGGGAGCCCTTGTAAGCTCGCTAACCTCGAGTATAATAGCCTTCTCTATGGCCGCCATAATCCTCCTAATCTCCTCAGACAACTCAAGCCACCATCAATCAGAGTTGTAGCATTCGTTTAAAAGGAATGTCGTCCCCAGGGTTCA
Organism: Acidilobaceae archaeon; assembly: GCA_028276165.1. Taxonomy (GTDB): domain Archaea; phylum Thermoproteota; class Thermoprotei_A; order Sulfolobales; family Acidilobaceae; genus DSZV01. The sequence continues at coordinate 12,572 of JAPYWV010000004.1, read as the reverse complement.
CTATGGGGAAACCTGCTCCCCCGAGATCGAAGGCTGTGAGGCTTGAGTGTGTGGTGGGAGTAGAAGGAAGCCCCTGGTGAGAGGGGTTGACGAGCTCCCATGGCCTGCCCGAGCTCGTGTCGTTGGGAGGCAGGTGGTCGATCATAGTATTCCATGACAGCCCCTCAGCCTATGGCTAGCTTCGAGATCGTACTAACTATGCTATCAACATGTCTTCTGACAACCTCCGGTAGACCTGGAGCATCTACCCTCATAAACCCCCTTACTATTATCGATTTAGCTTCATCCTCTGTAAACCCCCTACTCATAAGGTACTCTAGCTCCTCCCTCGATATCTTACCTATGGCTGCTTCATGGCTTAGAGTGGATCCCGGGTTCTCGGATACTATGTGGGGGTACGCTGCTATGCTAGCTTTATCCGATACGAGGAGCCCCAGGCATTCTATGTGACCTCTAGCCTCGGGAGCCCTACCGATAATCTCGGCTCTCGCCTTAACCCTGGACTCGTGTAACCCCATGGTCCTAGATACTATTTCGGCCGTCGATCCACGACCTTCAAGTACTATCCTAGTCCCTACATCGTAATCACCCGACCCGAGGCCTACGACTACCGAGGCTGAGTAGGCCTTAGCCCCCTCCCCTAGCCTAACCTGAGGGTACGTCTGTAGAGATCCTATCGGATTATACGTCATGTAGTAGCTAACATACTCACCCCCATCCTCTACGTACACTGCCGTCCTAGGTCTAACATGGACGCCTGGTGACCAGGCGTGTATCATGGAGAACGTTAGCTTAGCCCCCCTTGCTACGTAGAACTCACTTATACCGATGTGGAGCCCCTCTCTTACACCATGTGGTACAGCACACCCTGTTACCACGTGGGCTTCGGAACCCTCGTCGACGTATACTATGTTGTGTGCTATCTGAGCCCTCCTCTCAAACCTAAGGATTAGACATGTGTATATGGGTGTTAGAACTCTAACATTGGGGGGCACGTAGACGAAGTAGCCGAGCTCCCCTCCCCTGAGGTAGGCTAATGCTGTGTACTTATCACTCCTAGGGTCTACGAGCCTCCACGAGATCCTCCTTGCAAGATCCATCTTCTCGAGAGCAACCCTAAGGGGGGTTACTATGACACCCTGCTCTCTAAGTCTTCTATCCAATAACCTGTAGAGAGCGGTCTGGTCAACTTGAACATAGCTAGGCCTAACACCATCGAAGCCAAGCTTCTCACTAGCCCTTCTAACAGGCTCCTCTAACTCTAAAACCCTAAGCTCCTCGATCGAAGGCTCCTCCACAATGTATCTAAACACGTCTAGGTCGAGACCGAAGGGTGACGGCTTATCCAGAGCTCTCTCAACATCACCCCTCTCAACAACCACCCCTAAGCACCTCCAGCCCCTTCACATAACCATACCTTAGTATGACTGGTATCACGTGAGATGGATCACCACTGTAGACTATGGATCCATCGACCATAACGTGAACCCTTGTAACCCCGGACATCTTCTCTACGATAGCACCAGAATGTGTTACCAGGATAGCTGAAACCCCCCGGTTGTACACAACATCCTCTATAAGACCCGCTAGAACCCTCAGGGTATCAACATCAACACCGCTATCAGGCTCATCTAGTAGGAGTAGCTTAGGGTTCTGAAGTAATGCTAGGTAGAGTTCAGCCCTCCTCCTCTCACCACCACTAAAACCATGGAATAAATCCCTTGACAAGAGGCCTTCAACTCTCAAGGGGGAAGCTAGACTCCTCCAGTCAGTATTAAACCTACTGGAGATAGCCTTAGCAACCTCTAGGAATCTAACACCTCTAAACGTTGGAGTTACCTGGTGAGCTAGGGATATGCCGAGCTTAGCTCTCTCATAGGAAGGGAGATGAGTTATATCAACACCGTTAAACAGAATCCTACCACCACAAACCCGCACGTGGGATAAGCCCATGATAGCAGCTAGGAGAGTCGACTTACCAACACCATTAGGTCCCATTATGACGTGTAACTCACCGGGGTTGATACTTAAACTAACATCCCTAACTATGATCCTATCATCTACACATACACTCACAGCCTCTAAGCTTAGCAAACTCAAAGCCAGGGCCCCCAAGTAGTTGATACCAACCGAAAACAATTAGGCTAAAATTAGTATTTTATATCATAAAATATATTGTAGGGTTAAGGTATATAAGCTTTAAGTGAATAATGCCCCCATGGATTTAAAAAGGTGTTTCACAGGTGAGCCTTAGGATTAGCAAGCTGGAAGGTTTTAGCGGTGGACTACTCCTACTCCTATCCCCCCTACTTATCTACAGCAACCTAGCTGTCGTCGGCCTCCTCTCGGCTATCACGGGGTTCACTGTAATCCTAGTATTTCTTAGAACGCTCTCCAGGGTTTACGATGAACCTCTCATACAGTTTTACGCTAAGCTATCAGCTTTACTAATGGTTAGCTGCTTTATTATAGCTCGTCTAGGCGGGCTTGAAGAGGTTTTTAACACCCCCTACATGCTGGGGGTTACCTTGATACCAGCACTTGTAAATGCTATAACATTGGCAAGCATGCTACAGTTAATAACTATCATAACCTTCTACACTCTACTACTACTGGGAGCTTATAGCCTCCTAAAAGCCTTCCATCTGGCCTCCATTAAATCTAGAGAGCGAATGCTAAGTATCGTAGGGTATAGCGTGCTACTCACGGCCATCGCTGGATCAACACTACTACTCCCCATACTCTCAGGACTACTAATGACTATGACATCGATATACGGGAGACTTAGAGAACCATAGAGCCACCCCCGCTGCCATCCACCTAGCTACAGGTGAAAGCCTCGCTCCCTCAAAACAAGGGATGCCACTCGAGCCCGCCACCTTGAAAGCCTTAGTTCTGGTTTACTAATCCAAAGGAGTGTGGAAAGCCTAGATCTCCGGTATGAGTAGAAGCTGGATTACCGTGCTCTACTTACCTAGGCCTTATCCTCTCCCTTAAGGTTCTAGCTAAGCCTCCTAGGGTTTCTTGAACCCTCCTATTCATTGTTATGAATGCTAGGCCGTAGAGGAGGGATGCGAGGGCTAGAACTTTAACTAGTTCTACAACCCTGAGTATCATGAGCTTGGAGGTTTCAAGGGTTACGATGCTCAACTCTATCAAGCCTTCCTCGGTGAAACCTGTTGAAGTGAGGTTAGCCCAGTGCTCTTTGATCACAGTGAAGGGTTTTACAGCCTGGTAGACGTTGTAGGCACCTACCAGGTATAGGATGCTTCCTAGGATTAGGAGTGCTCCGGCCACCCTCCCAACCCCACTATACCTAACCGCTAGGATTGACCTCACTAGAGGTAGTATGAGGGGGAGCGCGTAGGCATGGGGTACTATGATCGTCTCCCCAAGGGGTCTTAGAGCTTCTACAAGCTCCATCGAGCCCAAACGCTCTAGAGCTCCAAAAACTTTTAAAGCTGGATAGAGTACGGCTAGGGCTAGGATAGCATAGATAGCGTATACAGTAAGGGAGTAAAGCAATCTAACCCTCCCAGGCCACTTAAACCTCAGATGATCCCACCCGGATGCCAATAGTATACCACCGATAATCCACACGAGAGCCACTATAGCCAGGGGGGCTAGTGAGCTCTCCAGAGAGTTTATAATGTTAGCCGTCGCTACATTCAACCGCTCTCCAACATAGTCTATGTTATAAGCATTATACCTTACATCAAAACTCGCTCTTTCAAGCTCCAAGTACACAGCTTGGAAAACGCCTAGAAAATACACTAGGTACACGCCGGCCAGGAACCTAGCTAAACCTCCCAAACCTGAGAGAGATTGCAACCTAACCGCCAAGTCAAATACAACATTAGAGCCTTTTAATACTATGGAGGGCTTTAAAGGCCTTAAAATGGGAGGTGAAGTAGTGTCTGAGCGAGCTAGAGGAAATAGAGGTAAAGCCCCTAGATTGTAGAGGCTAGTATTCCTCCATGAACCGGTTAAACCCTGAGGAGGCCGGGATATCCGTGTGCTAGGGAGCTACAGTATTGTCGTAAGCCGAGTTTAGTTTATTTCCGCTCCTTTGAACCCAGTAGTGTAGGGTTAGATGGTATGAGTGGGGGTAGGGAGGCATATAAGGATCGGGATGTTGTCATGAAGATGACAAGGCTTATGGCTGAAGGTGCTACAATGCTAGCCGAGACTTGCCCCGTAGATGGTCTCCCCCTCTTTAAGCTTAAGAGCGGGGATGTAGTGTGCCCTGTTCACGGTAAAGTCTGGATTGTGTCTAGTGAGGCTGAGGCTGAGGAAGTCGAGATAGACTATGTTGTGAGGAAGATAGAGTTACACGCTGCTAGGAGAGCCTACCAGCTAATAAACTCTGATGACACGTCAGAGCTCATACAATGGCTTAACGTGATTGAGACCGTAGAGAGGATAAGAAATCTTAGGGAGGCAAGAGCTAGGAGTGCTACGGAGAAACAAGTGGAGAAAGCTAGAGAGGAGGGTGGTAGGAAGTGAGGTTCTACACGGACAGGCTAATAATGACCCCGGGGCCCACGGAGATCCCATTAAGGGTTAAAAGGGCTATGATGAGAGAGTCTACAAACCCAGACCTAGACCCCTCATTCCTGGAGCTCTACAACAAAGTTAGGGGTAAAATTAAGAGGCTCCTTAAAGCTGACAGGTCGAGCGTATACGTAATAGTTGGAGAGGCCATAATGGGTCTTGAAGCTGCAATAGCTAACACCATGAGACCAGGAGATAAGGTTATCGTGGTTGCAAACGGGGTTTTCGGGGAGGGTTTCGCTGACATCGTGAAAGCCTACGGGGGGGAGCCTGTACTAATCGCATCCGAGGATTGGCGTAGAGGCGTCGACCTAGGTGAGGTTGAAAGAGCTCTCGAGGTTAATAAGGATGCTTCACTACTGACGATAGTGCACTGTGACACCCCCTCAGCTATTCTAAACGACATTGAAGGTGTCGCAAGGATAGCTAGGAGCTTTGGCGTCATAACAGTTGTCGACGCTGTATCCACTGTTGGCGGTCTACCCATAGAGTTTGATAGCTGGGGTTTAGATGTACTGATAGGGGGTAGCCAGAAGGTGTTAAACACACCCCCAGGTCTAACAATAATGGTTTTAAGCGATGATGTTTGGGAGAGGGTGGAGAGGGTTGGCTATAGAGGTTTCTACATGAACCTCAAAGCATGGAGGGATATGCTTGACACCAAGGGGGTGTTCCCGTACACGATGTCCGATACGCTCATATACGCTCTAGATGAAGCATTAAACATGATATTCGAGGAGGGCGTAGAAGCGGTGTACGCCAGGCATCTTAAAGCTAGGGAAGCCTCCTGGAGGGCTATAGAAGCTTTAAACCTAGAACCCTACCCTACTTCTCTAAACCACTCCTCCCCCACAGTATCAGCTATAATAGTACCATCCGGTGTTAACGAGAGGAAGCTAAGGGATCACATATGGGCTAGGTATGGCGTGATGATCGCCGGGAGCTGGGGTAAGCTTGAAGGTAAGGTTATCAGGGTAGGGCATATGGGGTTACAAGCTTCGAGAACGCACTTGCTAACAGCCTACACAGCTCTAGCAAAGAGCTTAAAGGATATGGGGTTTAATGTGAATGTAGGAGAGGTTGTTAACGCCATAGAGGATGTGTACTCTTAGGCCTATGCCCTACGCTCCCCCATTCTACGAGAGAACTCTATCAGAGTTAATGCAACGTGCTTAACCCCCTTTACGAAATCCTCCACCCTTATATTCTCATTGGGGGCGTGAACCCTAGACCCATAGTATCCGACCCCGGCTCCCGTCATGGGTATACGTGCTATATCGGTGAAGATGTATATGGGCCCTGACCCTGCAGCCATAGGGGTTACATGTGGTTTGAGGCCGTAAGCTTGCTCTGCTGCCTCAATTGAGGCTTCTACTATGACCTCATGTGGCCTGGTGTAACCTGCTTTGTACATGCTCTCCACGTGTATCTCCGCGTCTTCGAACCCTAGTGTTCTAATGTATCTGATCGTACTATCGAGCACCTTCTTCGGATCCTGGCCTGGTACCAGCCTTATATCTAGTTTAGCTACAGCCTCCGCGGGCACTATGGTTTTAGAGCCTTTGCCAGTATAACCAGAGTATAACCCTGAGATGTTGAGGGATGGGTTTAGGTACAAAGCCTTTAAAGCCTCACGGCCGCTCACACCTCCAACGAACCCCGCTATCCCTAACTCCTCCTTTAGAGCTTCAAGCTCACCTACATCAACTTGCTCTAAGAGCTTCTCCCCCATGTCCAGGAACTCCGGGTCCACGTCGTCGTAGAAGTTTGGGATTAAGACTCTACCACCCTCATCCTTCAAACTAGCTAGTAGCCTTGCCATCCTCCAGGCAGGGTTGGGTACTAGTGGTGAGTAACCGCTATGAACGTCCCTAAGCGCACCTCTAATCCTAACCTCCAGGTACACCATACCCTTGAAGCCTAGGCTTATGGAGAGCCTCCCATCCCTCCTCACATAGGCTGTCTCCCACACACCACCATCAGCCTTAAACCACTCAATCCTATCCACTACGAGCCTCTCGAGAGTCGGGGATCCCACCTCCTCCTCCCCTTCAACAACGTACTTGACATTCAACCCTAGTCTATCAATGTACGGTATTAGAGCTTCGAGTGCTGCAAGCCTAGCAGCAATATTACCCTTGTTGTCAGCAACACCCCTACCATAAAGCTTACCCTCCCTTTCCACTAGCTTGAATGGGTTGCTATCCCACTGCTCAAGAGGATCTGGGGGTTGGACGTCGTAGTGGTTGTAGAGTAGTACTGTAGCCTTATCCCCGCCTCTAATCTCCGCTAGGACCGCTGGGTACCCTCCATTACTAGCTACCTCGGTCTTGAACCCCAGTTCTTTGAGGAGTGATGCAACAGCACTAGCCCCATCCAACATTACACGATGATCCCCCCAGGCCGAGACCGTCGGGATGTCCACGAGGGTTTCCAGGGAGTGCTTCAAGTGTTTGAATGCTAACCTGTCCACCTGATCCAATATAGCCCTCCTTACGCTCTCTACATCCAAGGTAGCCCGCCTTCTCGCTCGAGAGCATTTCTCTAGGTTAAGGTTAAAGAGGTTTAAATTCCAACAGTTAATAGGGGAGAGCTTGGGCGGAGTGGTAAGCTAGATGGAGACTCTTAGAGAACTTATAGACTCGTGCACATGGGAGTATATGAAGGTGTACTCGAGGCTTAGGATCCTGGGGGGAGACCTTGAAATCCTTGGAGGAGAGCCCGGACCAGTAGAGTCTAATAGTGTCGCCGTTATAGTTAAGAGTGTTAAAGAGATTAGCTTTGACGAGGTGCCCGTTCTCAACGCCATCATATCAGCCTTCTCAACACAAAACGTGACCCTTAGATTCTACGAGTACGATATGCTAGCTGAGGGTAGGAGTAGGTACGAGGATCTAGCTAGGATCCTCGAAGATACCATCAGCAACAGAGTGGGGGTTATCGCCGTCCTACCATACCTAGCCCCCGTAGCCGTCCTATCCAGGGTCTCAGAGCCTGTGATGGAGGCTCTCGATTCAGCTTTTAGAATCCAGGTTAACGTGGCCTACGAGAACCTCCTCTACATCCCCGAGAAGCGTGGTGACGAGATAGAGATTGTTGGTAAGGAGAATAGCATTTCAAGCTACGAGAGGGCTGAGTGGCTTAGAGTTGAGGCCGAGAAGAGGGGTTTCAAGAGGGTTAAGACAAGGTTCCTACCAGACAACAGGAGTATATTCAACTACGTTACAAGCATGGGCCCCAGGGGTATCTATAGGAGGGTGCCTGTCACAAAGCTCTCCTCCTACATCGTAGCACTAGCTAGGTGTTACAGCCTTGGGGGGGTAGAGGAGGTTATGAGGGAGGAGAGGGCTACCCACATGCTCTACATGTTCGGGGTTAGCGATAGCATTAGAGAGTCTATCATCGGGGGCTTGGAGAGGGAGTTGAAGTCAGCTAGGATAGCGATCCCCAGGGATACCCTTTACACGTGGATTGAGAGGGGTTCTAGGAGGGTTATTGGAGAGCTCATTAGGAGATTTGGTCTTGAATGAGGATTGAGGGGATTGAGGGTTCACGTTAACTACGTTAGGGTTAGAGAGGTCTCAGAGCTCCTATCAATCCTAGGCCCCTATAAGCTGATGGAGTTAGAGGAGAAGTTAGACCCCCAGTTTAAGGCTTTAAAGAGGCTAGCTCAGGTTGTTGGAAAGGGGTGGGCTTCCGTCTACGCACTCCTAGTATCACTTGTTAGCTACAAGCTACTCATGAGAGGTGAGGAGTGGTGGGATTGCATGTCATCATTCATAGCTAGCAGGAGGGGTGGAAGACCCCCTTCCAGTGTGAGGGATGCGGTGGATGACGTCATATGGTTCATAGACAATTGTAGGGGCTCGGCTCTAGCAAGAGATGCTAGGAAGAGGAGGATACTCAAGGTCTACACGAGCTCCCGGGAGCTCCTCGAAAAACTAGCCTTAGACCCGGAGTACTTCTACTCTAACATGGAGGTGATGGTGAAAGCTCTAGCTAGAGCACTTGATGTCGAGGAGTGGAGGAAAACAGTGGTATTCACAGCTAAGATGGTGTACTATGCTATAAGAGACCCTGGAGATAGGAGGCTCGTGAACCTAAACATCCCGATACCCGTGGATACAAGGGTGGCGTGCGCATCCTACTCCTCAATGGTAGTAGAAGCGGGGAGCTACATGGAGGTAATGAGGAGCCCGAAGCCTGCCCAGGAAGCGTGGAATGAAGTCTCCAGGAGGACGGGGATACCAGTATTAAACCTAGATTCCCTACTATGGCTAACAGGGTGGGCTCCAAGGGATCTAAGCTTAGAAAATGCTAGGGGGAGAGTCGAAGACATACTCTCAAACGTAGTCGAGAGGGAGACCGCGAGAGAGATTGCACAAAGATTGTATATGAGAAAATGCTAGTGTGAGAGACATACTAAGATGATGAGGTTCTACGAAAGATTACAGTCTACACAAATCTTACACTGTTTTGGAACTTACTCTCTAGGATACTCCTCCAACAGTCTCTTAAACTCCTCCTTACCCTCCCCCTCAATGTACGTCACTATGGCCTCTACTGGTACCGGGTCTGTGAATATCAGTTTAACACCCTGCGATACGAACACCCTATAGCTTGTCTGACAGGCATCAGCAGCGATAACCACATCTACGTCGTGCAACACGTTCTCCCTAAGCCACATGTACTTTGGAGGCCCGTGTAATGGTATGCCACTATTCTCAACCCTAATATGATGGTGGTGCCCCTCCTCCAAGTCGATATCCGGAGCTCGGCCTAGAGGGTTCTCTCTCACACCCACCGGTTTAACCTTACCATCATCAGTGTACTCAAAGACATAGAATACCTCTGCGTGTGCAAAGTGACCTGGATAAACCCGCCCCTCCTTTGTTGACGCAATAGCTATGTGCATGCGATACACCAAGCTAACTATGGATGGGGAGGTATTTATGTTGAAGTATATAGGGTGTATAAGCGAATACTTTTGATGAACTCTCTATGGGAGTTTTATGCATGAGAGGTTGTGGAGCCCTCAAGCTTAAACAGGGTGGTGTAGTGGATATTAGGATTGAAAGAGCAACGAAGGGTAATCGTGGTTGCCGAAGGGCGTGCTAGAACAGCTATCTTATGGGGCCTACGTCTGGGTAGCCCTGCCTGACCCCCATGCCGGCTTTAGGTGTTAGTGCTTGCAGGCCTCCTTTCAGTAATGCTACTAGGTTTTCTGCGTGGGCTCTAGCTCTATGTATTGCTATTCTCTTTAACTCTTCAGGTTCTTCAGCTTCATCCTCGTGCACCGTCACATCTATTATTATCTTCCCTGTCATGACCCCCAGCATTATAAGCCCTATGCTTGATGCTAGGTAGCTGTATTTATCCACCTGCCCTGGCCCAACCCACCCTAGTGCTATGATACCCTCACAGCCCAAGTCTATGAGCCTTCTAGCCGCTGCCGGTATATCCTTTATACCTGGTACTGTGTGCCTTACAATCTTGTAGCCTGGGAGCTCCCTCTCAATAACGTCGATAACGTACCTTGCCATATCAACTCTAGCAAAGGTGGTATCAACGACCCCTACACACTTCACTCCCGGTACACCACCTCACCACTTCACTCCCAGTAACAATGGGTATCCTCCTCCTCTTAGCCATATCCCTCGCCTCATCCAAGCTAGCGGACCTACCCCTTACTAGGACCTCTGCTAGAACAACACTGGGTCTTAGCCCTGCTAGCTTCATGAGCGTTATGCTAAGCTCTGTGTGACCCCTCCTCTCCTCTAGGCTTCTAGCAGCTAGTATCGGTACATGGCCTGGAGCTTGGAACTCCCTGTAGAACATATCCCTTGCATCATCAACCCTACCCTCATAGTACAGCTTTACAACCTCATCTAGCTTCCTAACGGTGAGACTCCTATCGCTATCGCTAACACCAGTTCTAACACCAACATGGTTAACCCATATGGTGAAAGCAGGTCTATCACCGTAGCTAAGCCTACGAGAGGCTAGAAGCTTAAGGTACGAGTTGTAGCTAGCTAGAAGCTCGTCACCCCACGGTATGCCAAGTGCAAGGGTTACCCTTGAGTCTGTAGCATAGCATATGAGGCCACCAGCGTTAACTCTAAGATCGTAAACCTCATCAGGCCCCACAGCCCACGCTGGGTACACGAGGTCTACCTCAGCCTCCCTACTAGCATCATCGAATATCAGTATTGGGAGCCCGGATCTAAGGGTATCAATCACCTCTTCTAGCCGAGACATGTTCGACCACCACCACTAGGATGAGGGCTAAGAGTAGGCCTAGCAAAACCCCGTAGCTAACCCTAGACCCGCTGTAAAATCCCCCCTTGAAGGCCTCAATTGGAATTGGCGTCTCAGGTAGAACCGTGCCGGGACCATCCCGCCCACCAGGGCTAACCGTAATACTGTTATCTACAAGCCGGCCCCCTAGAACACCGTAAACCAGTGCTATAACATAGTCTGACCCAGTTATGGTCATTGTAACCCAGTGATCTGGTGTAACATAGAGGAACGAAGCCGTCCCCACGCTCCTCACGGTATCCACGTTAATCACGCATACGCCATCAAGACTCCTCCAGTTAACCGCATGCCTTAACATTATTGTTAACGACCCTAGATAAGCCCCCCTCCAGAACGTGATGTTGGTTGGAGTGCAGTCAGCTACGTTCACTAGTGTTATGTTAGCTTTCAAGTTAAAGCCCCCCCTTTCAAGTGGGTTCTCTTCCATCAAGACCTCTTGAATCCCCATGCTAGTATTGGTTAGGATCACGATTACCCCGGTAAGGCCGCCTTTCAAGTTTAGTGTTCTAACTGTAACGTTGTACAAGCCCTCGGGGAGCCATAGGTAAGCCTTCCAACTACCCCCCACTTCAACCCTATAACTCCCCCTTTCAACACTCAGCCTAGCTCCGTCTGAGAGCTCGTAGACAGCCCCTCCAGGTGATATAAGGGCTATTAATAGTAATGCTACAACCACCATGGCCTACCACATCCAGGTTAAACGGGCTACTATAGTAGCTAAGATGATCGTCACCGTTGACTCTACGAGTGCCGCAACAAATATCATGGACAGGGATAGCAGTAGTATGCTTGGTAGCGATGAGAGGAAGGTCTTAAGCCCTCTTCTAAATGCTATGGAGAAAGCTGATGAAGCTAACGCTATAGCCGGTATCTCTATCACACCATGCGGTGCTATAGATAGGTATATCGAGAGATAGCTGAGACCACCCCCAGCCACCCCTCCAATCTCCGCTGAGAGGGATATAATAAATCCCACTATAAGGCCATTAGCAATCATTATGAGTAGGGGGGCGAGAAGTGTTATGGATAGAAGGGTTGCTATCACGACTACCACGGAGTTGTTAATGAGGATTACCGTGAAGAACACTAGAGGGTTGAGGTAACCCTCAGGTATCCTGCTCTCATAGTACTCCCTTACAAAGGATATAACCTGCTCTCTAACACCAAGTGGGCTGGTATGGTATAACGTGCTTCCAGCTAGCATAGCTATGTAGAAGAGGGCTATAAGGGAAACCCATGTGAGTATGAAGGTTCTATCAAGAAGCCAGTCATACACTGCACCTCACCCGCCATCCGCTCTAACGATTACCACGCAATCCCTCGGGATCCACCCTAGTCTGCTAAGATCCCCCGCTTTAACCTCTACAATGGTGTCTTCAAAACACCTCCTAATACAATCGTCTGGATCCCCGCAATCCTCCAGCCTGTAAACCCTAACATCCTCTCTTAAAAACTCGTACTCCATTAGGTTACCCTAAGTATCTAGTAGAGGGGAAAAGCTTATTTCTATCTCCCAGTAGGAGTTTATATTGAGGAGCTAGGGGGAAGCGGGGCTACAAGAGACCAGAGAGGGTGTAGTAGGATTATGGCTAGAGGGAGGGTTGATGTAAAGAGGAGGATCAGCATATTAATGGATGTGTGGAATAAAGTGCTAGAGTTATGGGAGGAGAGCGGGGGGTCGTTGAGTAGAAGTGATGTAG
>JAPYWV010000139.1 GCA_028276165.1 Acidilobaceae archaeon | reverse complement strand
AGCCTCCATAGTAGTTGCAATCCTAACCGTGACGTTAAGAGATCTCGTCTACTCCAGTAGCCTCCTAGCACTACTAGGCTCTCTAACAGCAGCTTTCCTAGCACTACTAGGCTACTACATAGTAGCCGTCTTCACCATAATAGTCTATGTAGGTGCGGCGGTCATGTTCATAATAATAACGGTGTCGATGCTAGGAGGTGGGGGGGTGGAGGTTCGTAGCAATACGAGGGGGGTTGTGGTAGCCCTAGCAACCCTAACGGCTCTCATAGCGGCCATTTCAACACTAGGCCTACCCACCGCAATATTCCCTGTCAGCGTCGACCTAAGGATTGTAAGTGATAGCCTCCTCTCAGGCTATCTCATAGTACTAGTGGTACTCCTAGTAGCCCTTGCTGCCACGGTCATAGAGGGTATAGCGGTGGCTAGGAGGGGGTAGTGGTGGAGTTACAGGCTGTTATCCTGGCCACATCGCTATCCCTAATAGCTATAGGTGTGTACGGTTTAACGTCGACCAACAACCTTATAAGACAACTTCTATCGATAGAGGTAGTCTTTAACGGCATAATACTGTTAATAGTTGCTATGGCAACCGCCAACCCTACTATGATAACTCTATTGTTGATCATCTTAATCTCGGTGGTCTCAGGCGAGGTTATAGTGGTTATGGCTTTAATCATATCAATGTACAGGGTTTCAAGGACGCTCACCTCGGATGCCCTAGCCGAGGAGGGGGTTTGAAATGGCCCCTGTTGAGCCGGTTAAACTAGGGGCACCAGTGCTATGGGCTACAATAGTGCTTCCAACACTTATAGCACTGGTATTCCACGTTCTAGGGCTTAGATCTCCTAGAGCCGTTAGAGCTTTAGCCTACCTATCGGCTTTAATACTAGTAACCCCCACCTTCCTGATATTGTACTACTTAGGCTATAAGAGGCAACTTAGGGGCATCGTGGACCCCCTATCCTTAGACCTATCAGCGTACAACATCGGCTACGTGGGGTTAGCTGTGGATGGTCTCTCAGCACCTGTAGTCGCTGGTATCTCAATAGTCACGGCCTTGGTGGCAGTGTATAGTGTTAAGTACATGGAGCATAGGGTTGAGGAGCTCCACACCCATGGGGTGAGGGTTCCAGGTCTTCTAAGCTACTTCATACTATACAATGCCTTCTCTTCATCAATGCTAGGTATGGCTTATTCAACGAACCTGGTAGGCTTCTTCGTATTCCTAGAGCTCTCTCTAATAACATCGTTCCTGTTGATAGCCTTCTACGGGTATGGTGATAGGCTTAGGATAGCGCTAATGTACTTCATCTGGACTCACGTGGGAGGTGCTTTGTTCCTAGCAGGCATCCTCTACTATGGGGTTAATGTTGGATCCTTTGACATACTCTCGGTTACAAGCCTGGACTACAATAGGGCGATGGCTATCAGGGTTGAGGGTTTAGCCGTCCTAGCACCTCTCTTCATCATAGTCGGGTTGTTGGTTAAGATGGCTGTGTTCGGTGTGCACATGTGGCTTCCCTATGCCCATGCGGAAGCCCCTACACCCATATCAGCTCTCCTATCACCAAACCTCATAGGCATAGCTGGCTACGCTCTAGCAAGATTCTCTCCTACAATGTTCCCACAGTTCATAGAGGGTATAAGGGATGTGCTTGTGTTCCTAGCCTTTATAACAATAGTCTATGGGGGGCTTGTAGCGTTGAGGGAAAACGATTTCAAGAGGTTTCTAGCATACTCTAGCATAAGCCAGATGGGCTACCTACTCCTGGGCATCGCTACGCTCACAAGCTTCGGGGTGGCGGGGGCTATGTTACACTACCTAGCACACGCTATCGGGAAGGCCGTGCTCTTCATGGTAGCAGGTGTTTTCATAGTCGAGGTTGGAGGGCTTAGGAACATGGCTTTAATGGGGGGCTTCGCTAGGGTTTACCCCACGATCTCGGCTCTATCACTATTAGGCTTCATGCACCTAGTAGGTATGCCACCGTCCCTCGGTATGTGGAGTGAGATACTGATACTACTAGGTTTGATTGAAAGCTATAACCCTGCGTCTGCCTCAACGCTATTAGCCATAGCTGTTATAGTGGTAGCAGCGTTCATGGTTACAGCGTCCTACTCCTTCATAGCAATGCGTAGGATATTCTTCGGCCAGCCTAGGCAGCCTAGTAGGCCGGCAGTAGTGGAGGTTATGGATGAGTTTAAGATAGCGATACTAGTTATAGCATTCTCAGGGGTTCTAGCATTCCTAGCTGTAGACCTCATCCTTGAACCACTTAGACTTTCGGTTATCCGATTGCTTGAGCTCCTAGGTGGTGTTGGATGAGTGTGTATGAGCCGTTCATACCCTGGTCCCTCTCATGGTTAGCCCCCTTTGTGGGAGCTCTTGTGATAGCCATAGCTTGGATGCTAAAGGTTAGGGATGAGAGGGTCTACGGTTACACTAGTGTTCTAAGCATACTGGTGTCAGCGATTGTATCATCCTACGCGGCTTTAAACGTTCTCTCCAGGGGGCCCATCTACGCAGGAGGCGATATAAGGTGGGTCTCTTGGCTTAACGTCACAGTTGGCACGTACTATGACGGTCTCTCATCGCTTATGGCTGTTGTCGTCTCCTGGGTTAGCCTTCTAATAGCAATCTACAGTATTAAGTACATGGAGGGCGACTGGGGTTATGGGAGGTACTTCTTCTTCTTCACCTTCTTCGTTGGTAGCATGATGCTCCTAGTGCTAGCTGATAACCTGATATTAATGTTTGTAGGCTGGGAGGGCACGGGTCTTTGTAGCTACGCTCTCATAAGCCATTGGTATACGGATGAGGAGGATAAATGGGTTGGGAGGCCTGGCAGGAGGGTTCTAGGCTACCCCATGTACTTCGAGCCTAGCCATAGTGGTGTAAGAGCCATACTATTCACTAGGGTCGGAGACCTAGGGTTCCTAGTCGGCATAGCCGTACTGTACACCGTAGCTGGCACAGTAAACATAGTGGATCTAGCGTTAACAGCCCCCCAGTGGCTCTCAGACCTAGCCTCCAAGGGGATGCTATCAGCAACCCTCCTAGTGTTAACACTGGGAGCTCTAGCTAAGAGCGCTCAATTCCCCTTCCAG
>JAPYWV010000138.1 GCA_028276165.1 Acidilobaceae archaeon | reverse complement strand
AGACAAAACCCCATAAGCATCCTAGTAGAAAGGCTAAAAAAGAAACTAAGGATACCATGAGGACAGCGTGGAAAACAACACAAGAGCTCCAACACCAGGGAAGAGGGGAACCCCCCGGGCTAGACCCTAACCCGATAGCCTAGGGGAAGGGTTAAGGAGCCGATACCCTATCACCTCAAAGCAAGAGGTGTGCTGGAAACCTCAAAGCCTAAAGCAGTTGTCGAATCCAGCCAACTGTTGTCTCAGGCTTAGATTTATTAGGCTTAGCTCTCTCTCTACATTGGTGTGGGCTGTGAGGGGGCTTGGCTGGTTTAAGGTTCTAGCCTCCCTCACGGTAATCTCGATAGTACTATCCCTACCAATACTACAATCCCACATCCAACCCCTCTACCCCGTGTACTCTAGCTCAGGCTCAGATGGTAGTTGTTGCTGCTCCACCCAACTCCTCAAGGGCCTGTGGGATACAACCATACTATACTTCGTTAATGTAACCTCAATTAGGCCCCTGAGGTTCGATGTCACAGCTTTAAACCTAAACCTATCAAAGCTACTATCAAACATAACATGCACATCGTGCTCACAGCCACCCTCAAACCTACAGTATGAAGTACAACTAAACGTTATACTGAACGAGACTAGGGGTAGGTTTGGAACAGTATTCCTAGAGGCTAAAGCTAGAGCATACAACGAAACATACAGTATCGAGGCCAGAACATACATACTAATGCACAAGGCTAACATAACACACGGGATAGTGGGGATAGTAGCAGTACTAAAACCAACAAGCACGGGAGAAGCCTATGAAACGGTAAGCATAATAGCAGACTACAAACCACTAGAGGATAAGCCGACAAAACTAGCAGACATAATATACCTGAACACAACAACGCTAAACACGGAAATGAAGCTATCACAAGCAATAAGAACAATAGCAACGGTAGTAGACAGGATATCAAACAACTACGAGAAAAGCAACAACGAGACATTAAAACTACAAGCAAAAGCGTACAAGACAATAGCAGCACAACTAAGAACAATAACATCATACTTCGAGAGCAAACTAAAAGAGTACAACAAGAACGTGAAAACAATAACAACACTAGTAACAGACCAGGAAGAGGAACTATGGTGGTTCATACCATGGTGTCCTATATGTGTAGCAACAGTAGCGGCACTATGTGCTATCTTTGTGGGTACGCCTACATTTGCCTTCTGTGTCTCGGTTTGTCAAACTCTCCCATTTCCGCTAAACCTTATCTGTGGTGCAGCCTGTGCTGGTTTAATTGCGTTATCCTGCCTTGCTGGTGCTTGTGGCATCTGTGTGTATGTAGGTTTATGTAAGCCAGGAGAGTGTTAATTTATTAGGATAAGCTGAACCTCTTATCACGGGTGGAGATAATGTTCTTTGAATTTCTAGCAGGTCTTCCTAAGGAGCTTGCAGTACTGTTATTATCGTTTCCTGTTATCTTCTTTAGCTACTATTTCTTATATTATCTTAATGTGATGTCTCACGATGCCCTTGTGCTTCTTGGTTTGAAACCCGGACATATTAGGGATAGAATATTGTATTATATTGTCTGGGATCTTGAGCCTAGGGTGGGTGCTAGAGCTAGCAGGCTAATAGCAGTGTTCTTTGCATTTTTAGCGCTTATAACGTCCTTTCTGTTCGTGGTTGCATGGATATATATAGCATATAGTGTTGGAGCTAGTGCAATCCCTGGCTAGGTGTTAGTGGTTTAGAGTTCATAGATGTTCTCATCTACATGGTTAACCTCTCCGCAGCTATAATCTACTCTGTGGTAGCCATAATGTTATTGATTATGTTAAGGAATGTTGTTATGGGTAGGAGTGTTATCCTTAGATCCCTGGAAGCCAGGTTACCTAGAGGCTTTGATTTAGCTCTTAGAATCCTAGCCTCCCTCCTATTAGCTTTTGGTATAACCTTCTTTCTTGGAGTACGTATAGGGGTTTAACGGGCTCTCTTGGGTATGACATCTACAAGTTCGGTGGCGGTCTCCTACTATTATTAATGGCTTTATCTGGGATGATACTCTCGCTATTCTTCACAATTGGCTTTACGGTGTTAGCATTAAAACGGGTGAGGAGCTCTACCTTCAAAAGCTAACCCCCCTGATGGTCTACCCTTCCTTAACTTCCACCTCATGCCACTAACTACTACATGGTTTACCGGGGAGCTCTGGTAAGGGTTTAGAGCTTCTCACCCCAAAGTCTATAGTTGGAAACCTCTAGCTCCCCCTGCCACCCCACATTATCCACGGGTTGAGCCTTTAAACCTCCCCCGCTCTAGGCTCGGAGCTCCAGGTATTAGCTGGCTATGAGCTGAGGTTAGGGTTTAATGAGTTCCTATACCCTCTAGGCTCCTAGTAGAGCTCCCTCCGCTTACCCTATTTCCCTAGGAGCTCTCCCCACCGTCACACTAAATAACCTCTCGTGAGAGGAGTTCGAGCTCACGGAGCTGGTTGTCGAACCTCAGCGTAGCCCATGGGGTTAGGGGTGTGAGGGTTTGTATGGAGATTGAGGTGGGATTTCAAGGTACGGGGGTTACCCTAGGGTAGGCTAGGAGCTCCTAGGATCACTGTGTTAGAGGGTTAGCATGCCTTCTTCTTCTCCTCCGCCTCCTTCATCTTCCTCAGGTTATATCCTATCCAGAACCTGGAGTACCATAGTAGCTTCCATGCCTCAACCCTATCAGGGTACTCTTCCACAACTTTATCAGCTATCCTGTAGAGCTCCAGAGCCTCATCTAGCGTTAGCTCATCCTTGTTCAGGAGCTCCAAAGCTCTACGCTTCTCCTCCTCCGTTAGCGGGTTTACCGTTGCTACCGTGAAGAGCCTCTGAATCTCACTCCTAGCCAGTACATAGGCCTCCCTCCTCATCAAACCTTCGTAGGCTAGGAGGTCTACGAGGAACTCCTGGGAGCTCCTGAAAATCCTGAGAGCTATGTTAAACCTAGATTCTAACGAGCTAAGTCTCACCTCCAGAGAATCAAGCCTTGCCCCAAGCCTAGCCTCTACAAGGCTCAACCTCCCCTCTAGCAAGCCTAGCCTCCTACCAAGCCATAGGAACCCCGTAGCTATAGCTACAAGTGACGCTAGAACACCTAT
>JAPYWV010000037.1 GCA_028276165.1 Acidilobaceae archaeon | reverse complement strand
TGTTTGGTGCTTCCGGTGGTGTTTTTATGTGTTTTTGGTGGTTTGGGGTTTCACTATTATGGTTTTTCCTTTGCAGCCTGGGTGTGCTATTGTTATGTCTCCTTTCAATAGTGCTTCTTTAACGTGTGTTGTTTGTCTTGGTGTTAGTGTTCTAGCTACATGTCTTGCCACATGCGGGCTTTCCTCCTGGAGTTCAGCAATGTACTCTTGTAGCCTCTCAGCTGAGAGCTCCCAGCCTAGATCCTCAAGGGCCCTTCTAAGGTAGCGTAGCCTCTCCACCCTAGTCTTTGGAGCCTTAGACTTCAGCAACTTCTCGAAGGCTTCAAGATGCTCCCTTGTAACTGTTACACTGTAGCCCCTAACCTTTGATTTCAGGAGCTCCACAAGCTTCTGGTAGGCTATGTTTGAAAGCTGTGGGTACCTTTCAAGTACTAGCTCCAGAGCTCTAACATGCTGTTCTAAAGCTAAGGTTGCCTCTGTAAGGCTCTGAGGCTCCCTTACTGCAAGTTGCTGTAGCGTCTGTTACGTAGAAGTGGAGCCTACTAGCACAGCGAACTCATCTACGGAAAGCATCCTAAGCATCCTCTCAAGCAGAGCATCTGAGACCCTGGCCCTACGGTTCTTGATTTTATTAGCATAGGTTGGGTTTACTCCTAGCTCTGAGCTCCTAACACCCCTACCCCAAAGGTAGTCGAAAATCCTGAACCTAACCTCGTCTGAGAGGCTCCTGAAATCCACTAGGCTTGGGTCGACCAAAGCCCCTGCACTATGAGCGCTGGTATGGGGAGGGGTTTAAAGCTGATATGAAAGCCGATATGTGGAGTAGATATCGTAGAAGCGGGCCCCCTAGGGGTTACTCTGGAGTGATTGGTGGGATTTATTGGGTGGTGCGGCCGCCGGGATTTGAACCCGGGATCGCCGGCTTGGGAGGCCGGCGTCCTAGTCCAGGCTAGACGACGGCCGCCTCCCCCTTGTTAGGGGTTACTTTTTGCTGGGGTTTTAAGGGTTTCTTTTGCCCTGTTGTGTTGGAGGTTTATGGTTGGGGGTTTGCTCGATGTTGTTCTAGGGTCTGCTGGGTGTCTTTTTGTTGTTGTGAGCTCTACTGGTGTTACTGGTGGTTTTAGGCTTAGGGGTTATGCTGGGGGTTCTGGGAGGCTTGATGTTATTGCTAGGTGTATTCTCGTAAGCCAGCTTTGCCCTCATTGTGGGTTTATTGGTGTTCTCCTCGGCCCCCCGCGTCCTCCTAGGGTTTTGGTTGTTAAGCCTGGTGTTGTTTTTAGGAGTGAGAGGGATGTTGTGGTCGAGCTTGCTAGGGTTTTGGAGCGTGGTTCCACCGGGTACATGGAGGTTTTGGATGTTGGTTTTGAGTGGTTGGTTAACGTTATTGGTAGGAGTGGGTTTAGGCATGTTCTCTTGAAGGAGGATGGTAGGAGTGCTTTCAAGGACCCAGGCTTGGTCTCTGGTAGGGCTGCATTCTACCTAGGCTCTCACGTTGACATGCCGGATTGGGCTGAGGCTCTGGTTAGGAGGAGTGGTGCTATAAGCGTCTCCCTAGGCCCTCTCAGTGTTCACAGTGAGCACGCTATGCTAGCAGTACTACTCCTCAGAGGTGAGCTTGAAGGCTAGCCCGCCTGGTCTAAGACTATGGTCACATGGTACCTGTAGCCCTCCAGCACCCTAGAGATCCTCTCAAACCTCGGGCCCGGCCTGGTTAACACCACTATGTAACCCTCATCCAGAAGCCTCTCCCACCCACCCTTTGATATAATGCTCATCAACCTCTCCAACCTCCTAACCCTAACGTTTAAAGACGAGCCCGTAACCCTCCTGTATGCTCTAGCTAGCTCTCCAATATCCCACGGCTCCTCGTAGAACACTGTAACCCCCTGGGGCCCCCCACAGGATCTCACTAGACCCCAGATCCTACGTGAGGCCTCCTCATAGCAGTCACCCCTACACCTAACAGTTAACGGTGTCCCCGGAGCCCCCTCTAGGCCTTGTGTTACGCTAAAGTAACCCTCAATGAACTCCCTCACAGCCCTATCCACAGACTCCACCCCCCTACCCCTAGCTGCTATAGCTTTCTCCAGGAGCTCCCCCACCTTACCCAAGCTCTCCTCCCCTACAACCCACGATCTAACGTGTTCTAGGAATAGGTCGGGTTCAAGTATATCACTAAACCTAAGGTGCCCTGTAACCTCTACGACGAGGATGTCCTCGTTGGCAACCCTAACCCAGTTCCCAGGACATCTACCAGTCTGTAGGAGTACCTCCGAGCCAGCCTTCAGGATTACCGGGTGGTATAGGGGGTTATCCCTGCACGTGTAAACCTCAACCTCCACTCCATCGCCATCCAGGGTTACATACCTTGAATCCGGTAGCTTCATGTAAACCCCCCTACCTGAGCTTGATAACCTCATCTTCGAACGCCTATCGATATGGTAGTCGATTAAACCTATGCCCCTAACGGCCTCTAAGGCTTTCAAGGCTCTAAGCTTGTACTTGAAGGTACCCAGTGGTAGTAGTATGTAGCCGTGGTCTCCGGGTAGGATCTCCGCTATCCTCGCTATGGTGTTCCTAATGTTTAACACGTAGCTTGGCCTAAGCCTACTCATCCTGGAAAGTCTTCTCTTAAACTCTATGTCAGCCGGGTTGTATAGGATTGTTACCCTAGCCTGCCCTCCATCCCTACCAGCCCTCCCCGCCTCCTGGTACAGGTCCTCTATGGAGTCGCCCGGGGTGTATAGGATAACCCATCTTATGTTAGGTATGTCGACACCCATACCGAAAGCCTTTGTAGCTACTACAATAGCCTCCCTAACGCTACCCCCCGCTAGGAGCTCCTCCACCCTCCTCCTAGCGGTATCCCCAAGCTCGCCATGGTAGGTGAGGACCTTCACGTCTAGAGCTTCTCTAAGAGCTCTAGCTATCGTATCAACGTTAGCCCACTTCAAAGCTCTACTCTCAGCGTACCCCGTGAATACGACTCCAACCCAGCTTTCATAACTAGACCTACACCACCCCACCATGCCCTTGACCACTTCTAGGAGGACGTCTAGCCTCCTAGGGCCTGTAGGCGCCATCATGACGTCGAAGACAAGGTTACCCCTAATGGGGCTTGATTTAATCACAATGGGTGTTTCAGGATCCACATTAAAGCTACTGAGACTCCCTGAGGTTAAATCGATTATAAGAGGATCCCTCCTATGCCCTAGTAGCCTTAGTATCTCCTTAGCATTCTCAACTGTTAACGTAGCCGAGAGCCCCAGTAGTGGTGGTTTAAACCCCCTAGCTCTGTAGGATGCAAGTGTCCTAGCTACGTTGAGGTATGAGGGGCGGAATGTTGAACCCCAGCTTGTAACAACGTGGATCTCGTCGAGGACTATTAGTGATGGCCTCTCCCTCTCAATGAACTCTCTGAAAACCGGATCCCAGAACCTCTCGGGGGAGACGTATAGTAGGTCTAGGAGCCCCCTCCCGGCTAGGTCGTAGACCTCCCTCCTAGCCTCCTGGGGGACGCTGGAGTCAATGTAGGCAGCCCTTAAACCCCTCTTTGAAGCTCTGAGAACCTGATCCCTCATAAGAGCTCTAAGCGGTGTTACAACCAGAGTGTACAGGCCGAAACCGTTTGAGGATGCTAGCCTTGAAGCTACATGGAATATAGCGGTCTTACCTGAACCAGTAGGCAGTACCACTATAAGGCTACCCCCCGACTCCACCATCCTAGCTAGGGTCTTCAAAGCAACCACCTGTCCTACATTGGGGGTTAAGCCGGGGTAGAGCTTGTTGAATAAACGTAAGGCCTCATCAGCCATATGGCTAGAGAGGCTAACACCCACCCTGAAGCCTGGCGAGCCATGTACGGGAGTGTCCCTGCTAGCGAGAAGCCTGGAGATCAAGGTAACCCTTTCATCGCATAACCCGAGATCTCGCAAGGCTTTCAACACACCCTCCATCCCATAGGGAGGGTCGGTAATCGACCTCATGTAGACCTCGGGTAGTACGGCTACAACCCTATCGTACCCCGTTATCCCATGTAGGTCCTCGTAGCTCACGATATCAACACCCCGCCTCAACCCTCTAACAACGCTACCTAGGCTCTCACCGGGCACTATGATAAGGGGATTTGTGGAGCCCTCCAAAACCCCTAGGATGGAGCCTATGAGGTTATCTGGGCTAACGTTACCTAACATAACTACTCTAACCCTGGAGCTTCCATCACAGGGTAGGAGCTCCGCATGCGGTTTAAACTTACCACCTCGTCTGAGAGCTCCGAGCACTCTATACAGCATAGTGATAAAGCCCGCCAAAGAGCCCCCTACAATGTCTAAGCTTCTGGATAGGATAAGTGGTGTTAGGGGTTAGGGTTTTATAGGGGGGCTGTTGACCGGAGATACTGGGAGGAGCTCTGGTTGAAGCTTATAACCCATAACGTTGTAGGGTTGGGGGTAGCCGCTATGGTGTCATCGCTGGCTGGTTGTAGTGTAGCTTGTATCATAGCCTCAACTCTACTAGGTGTCATAGCCCAGAATATCATAGATGCTTTCTCCCACGAGCATAGGGGGAGGTATACGAGGAGGACTAGGCTACTCCACAGCCTTGAAGGTGTTACAGCCTTAACCTTAATCCTAGGGGGTCTAGTAGCTGGATCCCTTGGCTTCGATGTAGGTAATACCGTAGGGTTACTGGTAGCCCTTGAAGCCTCGGTCTTAAGCCACCTACTCTTAGACTCCCTAACACCTAACGGTGTCTACATTCTAGGGAGGAGGGTGACCTTAGCTAGGATACCCTACGACGACCCTGAGGTTAACGTTGCACTACAAGCACTAGGACTTCTAGCATTAGCGGTCGCAGTACTAGCTAGACTATGACCTTGAATGATGTTAGAAGGTTAAAGGATATTAGCTTAACCTATGCAGTAACACAGGGGGTTAGCCCGTGCACCAGTATCCTATTAGGGGTGGTAAGCCTAGGGTTTTAGACTTAGACCTGGTTACACTCGATCTAGCCAGGGCTCTCATTAAGATCGCTAGGGATGCTATAAAACACCATTTCAGTGGTGGTCTAAGGTTATACGAGATACCGAGGGAGATTAGGGAGAGGTTTCCGGAGCTCGAACTATATGCTCCCGTCTTTGTAACCCTTGAGAAGGTGTCTGTGAAGGAGGGTGTTAGGGGGAGGGAGCTTAGGGGGTGTATAGGCTTCATAGAACCCATATTCCCTCTGGGTGTTGCAGTCGTAGAGTCTGCTATCTCCTCAGCGTTCAACGACCCCAGGTTCCCACCACTACGGTTAAGGGAGTTAAGCGAGGTAACAGTAACCTTAACGATACTAGGTGATAGGATTGAGGTTAAGAGGTTGAATGAAGTGGTCATAGGTAGGGATGCTTTATACGTTGAGAGAGGCCCCTACGCTAGGCTCTTCTCAGGAATACTACTACCAGAGGTTCCTGTAGAGTACTGCTGGGATTTAGAGACATTCGCTAACATGACATGTCATAAGGCTGGGTTGGAGCCAAGATGCTGGGAGAAACCTGGAACCAGGTTGTACAGGATACCCGGGAGGACGTTTAGAGAGCTTGAACCGGAGGGGGATGTGGTGGAGGTAGACCTGGTGGAAGAGTACAAGAGGGGATGTGTGAAGCAAGCTTAAAGCCTTTTAAACTTAGAGGGTAACCATAACCGTGGATGAGAGGTGTAGCCTGCACAGAGCTTAGAGCGATGATGAAGCCCTCGATAATCGACTAAATGGAGGAGTTCTCAAACACCTCAGGTTGAGTGGTTCTAGGAGCTAGTATTTCTTACCACGCATAAGCCTGTAGAAGCATCTCTCCCTGTTCTTGCTAAAGTACTTGCATTCTATGAATCTAACCACTATGTAGCAATCGCTAACAACATCCTTCAAGTCCCTCAAATCCTCCCCGCCGTTCCCCAGCCTTGCTCCCCGCCACCTACCATCCTCCACAGCATGATGCATTATGTCATTTCTGCATTTCACAACCTGTATTATGTCGACTTCATCAGCCTTGATGAGCTGGAGGAGCTCCGCCAGCTCACCTAGAGCTTTCTCAAGCCTTATGGCCGTTCTCGCTCTTAAAAACCTTAGACTATCATCCTCTGATAGCCATAGGGGTGCTTGGGGTTCAAGGCTGTAGTCGTCCAGTAGTAGGGATAGCATGGAGATCTCGATCCTCTCCCAGAGGGGGGCTTCACTTAGAGTCCTAGATCTCATTACAGGGCCCCAGTAGCTCCTAATAGCCTGGCTCCTCAAGTCGTTTGGAACGGTCGTCAACAATGTTTAATACACCCTCCTAGCCGTTAACCTTTTTAGTCCAAGCTTAACAGCCCCCTATAATCTCTTAATTCACGGTCTCTCGTCGGCTCATGAATTAAAAGTTTATAGGTTTCCTCCTGTCGTGGTAGGCCTTCCTAGACCTTCACGATGGGCAGGAGCTCCTCCAATGTATAGTATATCCTCTTCTTCCTCCTCCCCCTATTCTCCACCTTTAACAACGCTATCCTACCTATCTCGCATGTGTTCCTAACATGGGGGCCTCCATCGGCCTGTATGTCTACACCCTCTATCTCAACTATCCTTAGCCTCTCAACCTCGGGCGGTATCCTGTCAGCTAGCTTAACCAAACCTGGTATCTTCAAGGCCTCATCTCTCGACAGCCAGTACACCTTTACACTCCTACAAGACCCTATTATGTCGTTTGCCTCCCTAACAGCATCCTCGAAAGCCCTCCTCCAGTCGCCAACATCTATGTCGAAATCGTCTCTGGAGTACTCAGGTGTTATGTGTCCTCCCGTCACCAGGGCCCCGTACTTGGAGTAGAGTATAGATGCTATAACGTGAGCTGCCGTATGGAGCTTCATCATCCTATACCTCCTATCCCAGTCTATGACACCCCTAACGAGGATCCCCGGCTTGAAACGACTCGGATCTTCAACAACATGCGCCACCTCATCCCCTACAACCTCGGCTCTCAAAACCCTAACCTTAAAGCCTTCAACCTCAAGGTAACCTGTATCAGTATCAAGCCCACCATACGGGGTTGGATGGAATGCCGTTGAGTCTAGGAAGACGCGATCACCCTCAACCATAGTAACGTGGGCTGAGAACTCCACCATATAGCTATCCTCCTGGAATAAAAGCCTAGTCCTCAAACCTAACACCTTAAACCTAGGTTCTCCTGTCAAACCTTAAAGTTGTAAGAGGGCTCCAAACATCCAACCTCATCACAGCCACATTAACGCCTCGGGATCCTCAACGACCTTCTAAACCATCTAACCACAGCACTCACAACCATCACAACGACTACCACCAGGATAAAGGCTAGGACGGCGAGGGCTAGCCTTAGTGAGAAAACTGAAAGCCTAACGATTATGAGGGTTACTAGCAACACCGTTAACAGGGTTAGCGTAGACCGGAGAAGCCTGAGAAGGCTGGACAGACTCCACCACACTCCTCACAAGAGGAGCTCCTCTCCAACCCTTTTAACGTTTCAAGAAGACTTTGAAGGTCTAAACCATTACTATGGTCTAGCGTCCCCTCTACTAGAGGTCGGGTTTGTAGAGATGTTATGGTCTACACGATCATCTTTTAAGGTTTATACACCTAGATTATAGCTGTTGGTGATCTTGCTCGTGGGTGATACCGTGTATGTTGTAGGCGGTGGCCCCGGGGGTTCTGGTGCAGCCTATGCTGCTGGTAGACTTGGCTATAGGGTTGTAGTCTTCGAGGCTCACGAGCGTCTCGCTGTTAAACCTTGTGGTAGAGGTGTCCCCGTTGTAGGCGACTTCCCGTTTAACATCCCCGGGGAGGTTGTTTTGAACAGGATTCGCTACGTCGATCTACACGTTGATGGTGTTAGAGCTTTTAAGGCTAGGGGTTGGATCGAGGGGGTTATAGTTGATAAGGGTGCTTTCCTGGAGCACATATTCTCTAGTGTGGGGGCAGAGGTTCTCCGCAGGTCCAAGTATAATGTGAGGAGTGGTTACGCTAGGATTGGTGGTGATGTTATCGAGGTTAGATGGGGTGTCTTCTCCGGAGGCTTCCCATACTATGATGGTGAGAGGATACCAGTAGTCCAGTACATTGTGGATAAAGCTGTGGACGTCGACTTAGAGGCTATAGAGATTAGGTTTGATACAGGCCTCCTAGGCTACTACTACGTATTCCCCCACGGTGATCAGGTTGAGGTGGGAGTGGGGGGTTTTGCCGACTATGAAACCCTATGGGGGCTCCTAGGGAGGTTCCTTGAATCGGATTACAGGTTCAGGGGGTCTAGGATTGTTAGGAGGGAGGTTGCCATGGTCTCAGTGGGGGGCTTAAGGCTGGGTTACATCAATAGGCTGGTTAAGGTTGGAGAGGCCTCGGGCTTCGTGCTACCACTAACAGGTGAGGGTATAAGGCCTTCCTTCATCTCAGGCTATATCGCTATGAAAGCTTTACTCGAAAACAGGGATCCCGTAGGAGCTCTTAGATCATCGTGGATTGGTAGGGCTGTAAGGATTCAGAGGAGGCTGTTAGAGTGGGCTAAAAGCCTCGACCCCCAGGGTAGGAGGAGGTTACTATTAAGCTTAAGTCCTGAGGAGCACGCTGAGATAGCCCTCGGGGCCCTTCGAATCCCGAGGCTCGCTAGGAGTGTGATTTCAAAGCCTAGGCTGGCTTTAAGCCTTCTAGCTAGGATCCTAGGATTCTAGGAGTCTGAGGTGAGCAGACCCCCGTTAAGGCTTAAAGCCGTACTAGGGGCCCTCAGGATAGCATCGCTCATCATAATCCTAGGCTGGGCTGGCGTGGTAGCCATAGCCTACATATTCTCAATACCTGTTAGAAGCCCCCTACCTAGGGTTGAAAGCGCTATGGTGACAGCACTAGCAATAATATTGATGGTAGCGTGGCTAGCCTCGTGGAGGGCACTAGCAAAAGCTGTAATAACTAGGGGTGCGAGGAGGATTGAGTAGGGAGAAGGCTATAGATGAAATCGACCTAAACCTGCTAAGGATACTAGAGGAGGACTCTAGAACACCGTGGAGCCGTATAGCTAGGAAGCTTGGTGTAAGCGAGACAACAGTGTATCTAAGGATAAGAAAGCTCATGGATATGGGCCTACTGGAGGGCTTCACGATAAGAGTGAACCCTGTGAAAATAGGGCTAATAGCAACAGCGTACATTCTCTTAAAAGTTAGAGGGGATAGCCTGGAGGCCTTCAAGAGATCCGTAGAGAAGGATAAATACGTTGTGGAAGCATACGAGGTCTTCGCGGGAGAGTATAATGTGCTCCTAAAACTAGTGGCGAGAAGCCAGGAGGAGATGGCAGAGCACGTGGACAGGATACTCTCAATGCCCGGGATCCAGGGTGTCCTCGTAGCATACAACATGAGGGTCATTAAGAGTAGGTCGAAGCTATCCGATATAATAACAACCTAAGCACCGGTCCCACGCTCTATACCAGGACGTCGCTAGGCTCTCAGCCTTGCTACAACTTCTCTTACCAACTCGTCTACGAATGCTCTTCTAAGCCTACCCCTCTCCTTGTATAAGCTCACATGTATAACTTCATCGTCGGAGTACGCGTGCACCAGGATTATGGGTGTTGAAGCTACCTCAGCTAGCATCCTAATGTATAGTGATGCCTCCGCTATCCCCGCTGGAGCTCCACCTATGCCCCTCACCACCTTCCTAGGGGTCTTCTCCACCTTCACCTCGCTTGGATCTAAGCCTAGCTCCCTAGCCTTCCTAGCTATACTCCTCTCCACCACCCCCTCGAACACATCCCTGTCATTAGCTACGTTCTCTAGCTCCTGTACTATGAGGTTTACATGCCCCCCAGCGGCCCTCGATATCTCAGCTATAACCTCATCCACCCTTTTTATCAGGGATACCGGTAGTAGGTGTCTCTCATGTAGTATCGACTTAGCCCATCGCCTCCCCCTCCTACTCCCCTTGAACGCCATGAGCTTGAACATGCTCAACAACTCCACGTCATCAAAGTATATGAGGCCTCCGGCTATCAGGTTCGATAGCTTAACCGGGTTTAGGAGATCTCCAGCGTTTTCTAATACCTCGGAGTGGGGTTTAGGTTGGAGGTCGTCCCACTCCATTAGTAGTTGGGTGAAGGCGTTACCCAAGGCTATCTGGACCCCTACGAACTTATGGTGGTAGTATACGGTCTTGTACATCTTAAACCTTGCATCGAACACGTCCTCCACAGGCTGGAACCCCTTGGGTGGAACCTTTACCACGACACTATCACCTTCAACTTTAACCTCAAGGCTTTCCAGAACCCTATCTATGTCTATGTAACCGTATATGACCCCTGTGTACTTAGCATCCCTCACTAGGTAGTCGAGCCTATCTACGTCGACTATGCCACTGGATATAATGTTATTTATGAGCCTGCAGGCCTCAACTCTCACACCTAGATCCTCTAGTAGCTCCTCGCTAACCCTAACCAAACTAGGGTTAAGGGATCCAAGAGCTAGGCCTAGGAGAACCCCTAGGTTTTCATAGCCAGACTCCTCTACAATCTCGATAAGCTTCCCCGTGAAGTATATGGTGTAGGCCTCGTGAATCTTACTACCAAAACCGACCTCCGAGATCCTAGCCCTAGCCTCTCCTAACCCCCTCAGTAAACCCTCACCCGAAACCCCCCTCTCGGCCGGGTTGAATACAAGGTCTGATACTGCATCCTCTAGCATGTGGCTAAACGGGAGGTGACCCAGATCGTGGAGGAGGCCAGCGAACCTAGCCACCTGGACGAACGCCCGGTAAACCCTATCACTGCACTCGTGAAAGAGATTAGAGCAGACCTTGGAGCTCCTACGGGAAACCTCGACAACCTTCTGGGCAACCCTAGAGGCAAGGTGCATAACACCGAGAGAGTGCTCGAATCTGGAATGAGTAGCTGATGGGAAGACGAGATTGCTTAAACCAAGCTGCTTGATATCATGAAGTCTCCTGAAGAACGGAGTCTGGATAAGGTAGTACTCAGCCTCATTAATGGGGATGATACCGTGGATTGCATCCTGAACCACAGCTCTAGCCCTGTAGAAGCCTAGATGCTCGATCACAAGCAGGTAACCCCACGTACCCCTATGTGTGGATCCCGACTTAAATCCTATCAACCTCAGCTTACTAACAACAAGCGTACCCTGGGGGGAAGCTGTTTACGGAAGATTTATAAGGTCAGGTATGCTGGTTGATAGTGTGAGGCTTATAGGTGGGCTATGATGGCTAGGAGGGAGCTGGTTATCATAGGTGCTATAGTGCTACTGGTAATCCTCCTAGCTGCTTATATTACCACAAGACCGGGAGCCCCTACGGAGACGCCTGTCACCAC
Organism: Acidilobaceae archaeon; assembly: GCA_028276165.1. GTDB lineage: Archaea > Thermoproteota > Thermoprotei_A > Sulfolobales > Acidilobaceae > DSZV01. Next base: position 3,137 of record JAPYWV010000037.1, on the reverse strand, counting down.
GCCAACCCGGACACCGGTAGAGGGAACCCCGACGCCAACCCCTGTGGAAACACCAGGCGCGCCACCTGCTGTTAGGTATGCTGAGATAGACGTGTTAAGGATCTCCCAGAGGGCTGATCTATCAACTATAGATGTTCAGGCTGCGACAGACGCTCCAACACTATCAGTGTTCAGTCACGTATACGAAACCCTGTTTAGGATAAGGTTTGATGCGCAGGGTAGGGCCTCCTTCGAGCCCTGGCTCGTTGAATCCTATAAACAGGTTAACGATACCGTGTGGGAGTTCAAGCTCAGACCCGGGATTAAGTTCCATGATGGGACACCGCTAACAGCAAGGGATGTTAAGGCTAGTTTTGAGAGAGGACCTAAAGTTGGAGGTCTACCCAGGATACTGCTTGGGCCTGTGAAGGAGGTTCAGGTTGTCGATGACCTCACATTCAGGATAGTACTCAAGTACCCGTTCGTACCACTCATAGCCCACCTAGCTCACCCATCCACAGCAATAATACCAGCTAAGGTGGCGGGGCTCTTCCCAGACAAGCCTATAGATAGCACTAGGTACATAATCGGCACGGGCCCCTACAGGTTTGTTGAGTACGTTAAGGGTGAGAGAACAGTTCTAGAGGCGTTCGACGGATACTGGGGTAAGAAGCCAACCGTTAAGAGGATAGTGTGGGTTCCTGTACCCGATGATAGTACCAGGGTTAGCTACCTAGAAGCCGGGACGGTAGATGTGATAACGCATGTTCCTCCACACATGGTGCCAACACTTAAGGCTAAGGGGTTCCAGGTAATCCAGATACCCAGTACGAGGGTGATATACATTGGTATTAACGTTGAGAGGATACCAGATGTTAGGGTTAGGCAAGCGTTAAACCTCGCTGTTGACAAGAACGCTATAGTCCAGAGGATACTAGAGGGGGCTGGTAGCGTAGCCACAGCCCCCATAAGCCCGGCTGTGTTCGGCTACACAAAGCTAGACCCGTACCCCTACGATCCTGCGAGAGCTAGGGCCCTCATAAGGGAGGCTGGGTGGGAGGGTAGAGAGCTAGTCTTCATAACACCACAGGGGAGGTACCTAAGGGATAGGGAGATAGCAAGCGCAGTTCAAGCATACCTTGAAGCTATAGGCTTGAAGGTTAGAGTTGAGGTTATGGAGTGGGCCGCCTACATAAGCAGGGTTACCACACAGAGAGACTTCGACCTCTTCCTACTAGGCTGGTCAACAGTAACCCTTGATGCAGACTACGGCCTCTACTCGCTATTCAGAACTGGGGCTCCGTTCAATAGAATGTTTTACAGTAACCCTGATGTGGATGCCTTCCTCGATAGAGCTAGGGAGGTCGCGGACCCCGTGCTAAGACAGCAGTACTATGTTCTAGCACAACAGCTAATCTGGAAGGATGCACCATGGATATTCCTACACTACGAGGACATAATAGTCGCTATGAAGCCTGGTATTGCTGGAGTCTAGATCCAGCCTATAGAGAGGTGGGTACTAACATACGCTGTAAGAGAGGTTAGAGGATAAAGATGATCCTCGGCTATGTAGCGTACAGGATCCTACTCTACATACCAACCCTCCTCGTAATATTTTTTATCGTGTTCTCGCTAGTTAAACTCCTACCGGGGGACCCTATAGTAGTTATGTACGGGGAGCTTGCACCACCACCTGAGGTTAGAAAGGCTCTGGAGGAGAAGCTGGGTCTCGACAAACCCTTCATAATCCAATTCCTCCTTTACACCTACAGGATTTTAACCGGCGATTGGGGTAAATCTGTTCACACAGGCGAGCCTGTATTAGAACTCGTTATAAGGAGGTTCACCGCGACCTTGGAGTTAACGGTGGCAAGCCTAGCTATAGCCTCAGCTACCGGCATAACCTTAGCCTATATCGCGGTCATGAGACCCAATTCCATTGTAGATAGATTCATAGGGGTTCTATCGATGGCAGGCTACTCTATGCCCGTCTTCTGGTGGGGTATGATATTGATCCTTATCTTCGCTGTCAACCTTAAATTACTACCACCAGGTGGGAGAGGGGGTTTAGAGAGCCTTATACTCCCCTCCTTGACACTTGCAACCGTAAACTTCGGCATGATAGCTAGGGTTTCAAGGGCTGCAATGCTCGAGGTATACTCCCAGGATTTCGTGATGGCGGCTAGGTCTCGTGGTCTTAGTGAGAGGAGGGTGGTAGTACTATATGTTATGAGGAACGCTGCAGTAACCATAGTAACTCTTGTTGGCCTGAGATTCGGTATACTGATGGGTGGAGCTGTTATAACAGAGACTGTATTCAACTACCCTGGTGTCGGTAGGATGATAGTTGATGGTATACTTGCTAGAGACTACCCAGTAGTCTTCGGAGGGGTGGTCTTTGTAGCCTTGGTCGTGATGACGGTTAATCTAGTAGTTGACCTACTATACGCTATCCTAGATCCACGCGCTAGGGTAACAAGGGTGTAGGTACGGTGAGCCCGTTAACGGTAATGGCTACCATTGTAGTTCTAGGGGTCATCGTTACAGGTATCCTGGCTACCGTGGTGGAGTTTATAGTGCCTGATATTCACAACAGGCCTAATCTGTGGCGTAGGCTCGAACCCCCGAGCTTGGAACACCCCATGGGCACGGATCCCCTGGGGAGGGATATACTTATTAGGATTATCTTTGGAACTAAGCCTGTGCTCCTCGTCATAGCAATCTCAGTTATAGTAGCTGCAACCCTAGGGACCATTATAGGGCTCACCTCAGGCTACTTCGGGGGCAGGGTTGATTTAATCCTGTCAAGGGTCATAGACGCGTTGATGAGCTTCCCAGCTATCCTCATAGCCTTAGCTATAGTCGCAGTCCTAGGTCCCGGGCTCTGGAAGGTTGCAATAGCCATTGGGATTGCGGAGGCAAGTGTCTTCGCAAGACTATCAAGGGGGTTGATGATAGTCGAGAAAGAACAGCTCTACGTCCAAGCCGGGAAGGCCATAGGGGCTAGCCCTACAAGGATAATATTCCGGCACATACTACCAAACATAGCCGGGCCGATCATAGTGCAAGCCACCTTCACGGCCGCCTCAGCAATACTCTGGGAGGCCGCTCTAAGCTTCCTAGGCCTTGGAGCTCAACCTCCAACACCAAGCTGGGGT
>JAPYWV010000083.1 GCA_028276165.1 Acidilobaceae archaeon | reverse complement strand
AGCAGCACTATACCTAGCAGCATTAAAACACGGGTTTAGGAAGACACAGAAGGAGATAGCACAGGTAGCAGGGGTAACAGAGGTAACAGTAAGGAACAGGTACAAGGAGATAACAACAGCACTAAAGATAGAGGGAGCAGGCTAGACAAGGGCCCCTGTATGCAAGGAGCTCCTACAAGGTAGCTAAGGATAACGTTAGAGGCCCATGCAAGCTAAGGCAACCTCCAGGCCATCCCAGGGTTACCCTAGCCTCAGGACATAAGACGCAGTGGCCGAGGCCGGACCCCTTATATTAATGCTAGAACAGACCTTCAAAACCTCAAACCACAGGTTTTCAGGTATCCAGCTTTGTACTACTACTGCTTCGTAGACTAGAAACCCACAAGGGTACCCTAGGTGGAGGTGGGGGTGTTGCTAGGCATAACTGTTAGGTTAATCCATTACACTGAAGATGCCCCCAGACTCGTAGCGGTAGCCTCTAAGACGAGCCTCTCACGGAAGCCTCTACAACAACTCCTGGAGATCAGTGATGAGGAGGTTGAGGTGTGGATAAAGGAGACGTTTAGGAGACAGCACTTCTCACCATGGGAGCACGCAAACTACACCTTTATGGTGGACGGTCTTAGCAGGGTCGCTAGCCACCAGCTCGTGAGGCATAGGCACGCAAGCTACACACAGATGTCCCACAGGTATACTGAGGGTTATCTGAGGAACCTCGCATTGGAGGCCTCCAGGCTAACGGGGAACAACTGTCCCGAGAAACCATCTGGCAATAAGAGGGAGGTCTACGCTTGCTACGCTAAAGCAATAGAAGATGCATTGAAAACACCAAACATGGAGCAGGCTAGGCTAGCCAGCATAGCCTTCGTGCCACCCCCGGCACTCCACAACAGGGAGGATCTGCTCGTCAAGTGGGCCGTGTCAACCCTAAGGTCGGCCTCGGACTACTACATGTTGCTATCGCAGGGAGCCCTCAAGGAGGACGCAAGGTACGTGCTGGCTGACAGCGTTAGGACAAGGATTGTGGTTACAATGAACGCCAGGGAGCTCGTACAAGTATTCCTGCCATTACGTATGTGTACCAAGGCGCAATGGGAGATAAGACATATAGCCTGGGCCATGTGGATGGAGCTGGTCAAGGTGCACCCATTGTTGTTTAAATGGGCTGGGCCAAGCTGTGTCTACAGGGAGAACACCACGAGGATAGAGCCAGTGGAGCTAAGGAAACTCCTGGAGGGAGAGGAGAAGTTCACAATACCAAGATGCCCAGAACTAGTGGAAAACAAGGCGATACCAGCATGCCTAAGAATAGCCTCAAAAGTAGCCTCCTTTCAATTCCATTGAATGGATTCCCCTGGCCTGCGCCTGGAGCTCTCTTAGCCCTGCTTTCAATTCCATTAAATGGATTCGAGGGAGCTCGTGAAGGTGCACCCGCAACTCTTCAAGTCTTTCAATTCCATTAAATGGATTCATAGCGGTAGCCCAGTACTGTAGCAAACTACGACCACCCAATACTTTCAATTCCATTAAATGGATTCGCTCAAGCGCGACAAGGAGTTCCTGAAAGAGCTCGCACGCTTTCAATTCCATTAAATGGATTCTGGGGAAAGGACTCGACCTGAACACCCTACTGGTGCCCACCTTTCAATTCCATTAAATGGATTCTGCACCATCACAGTTCATGTTCAGTGTGGAAAGTTCTCTCATCTCCACTACATGGATTCTATTCCATTAAGCCCCCGAGTGGGGGCTCCATGTATATGGTGTAGGGTCGGGTATTTAAGCTTTACGCTCTCATCCCCCATTAGACCTCCCATGTTATAGATGGGAGTTTCCATTGTGTACTGTTAGGACACAAGCCTATGGGTATGGTGTCCAGCGGTGACATAAGCTTTGGTTCACGTGGGGTTTTTAAGTTTCCCTTGTTGTTCTTGTTTGATTTCCTCTTAGCTTAGGAGGTTTACACTCTCTCTGCTGGTTCTGGTTATGGTTTAAAGATAGATGCCTGGTCGTCGTGGAGATGTTGAGACAGCGAAGCGTATTGTACGTGAATCCATTTAATAGAGTTGAAAGATTGTTACCAGATGGCTTCTCGGAGCAGTTGTTCCCGTGAAGGAATCCATTTAATGGAGTTGAAAGTGTTGTGTGTTACCTTGGGGGTTGTGTTTGGGCTCTGGTTGCGTTTAGCTGTGATGCTAGTTTTTCCACCTCTTCTCTTGATGGCATGTTGCTGCTTCCCCTTATTGTTGCTTTTAGTGCTCCTGCTGCTACGGCGTGTTTTAGTGCTTCTCCTAGGTCTCCTGTCCTCTGGTAGTATATGTTGAATGCTGCGTCGAAGGCGTCCCCTGTTCCTGTTACGTCTACCTTCTTGACCTTCGGGGCTCTAACCTCTACGATCTCATCCTTTGTCACGGCTACGGCCCCTCGGGGCCCTCTCTTCACTACCACGATCTCAGTTTTACCCCCTAGTAGCCTTCTAGCTTCTAGTGGGTCTCCTGCTCCTACTAGTGCTTCTAGCTCTCTTTCGTTCAAGAAGATCCTGTTTACGTATGCTATAGCCTCTCTAACCCCAGCTGGGTCTCTGTAGGCTTCACCTCCAGGATCGTAGCTTGAGCTCCTAGACCCTAGCCTGGCAGCGGCCCCCACAACCAGGCTGGGGTTCACGCTTGCGAAGTGAACGTGATCCCCCGCATCTGGTATCATGTCCGGGTTTAGCATCCTAGATACACCACGGTAGGACACTATAGTTCTAAGGGACTCGCCTGGAACCATTAGTATGACGGCTACACTGGGCTCTCCATCGACAACCCTAACATAGCTAGAGTCGATACCTAGCCTTGAAAGCCAATCTAGGACACCAAGCCTGACAGCATGGGGGCTAACGAGGGATACAACACTAGCCCTACCACTAAGCCTAACAATACAGGATGCGTAGTTAACAGCAGCACCACCAACACCAAACCATAGGTCTCTAGCAACAACATTAACACCAGCAACGGGATACCTATCCAGGATTAAGCTTAAATCAACATTAACATTGCCAACAGAGAGATGCCACTCGACAACCAATACAAGTACCCCTAGGTTAAGGGGGGAAAAGAGGAGGGGAAAAGGCTTAGATGAACTGGTTTCCTAGGCTGGTTTAGGAGGGTTTGACTACCCTGAACACTACCTCCATAGTCCCAACTTCTCTTATTACTAGAACTCCACGTACCATCTCCCTATCATCTATTGCAGCACGCCACCTATCATTGACTTTGAAGCCTATGGTGGCTGTTTCTCCAGGACCTAAGTGGTATTTCGATATGTAATCGGCGTTAACTGTGGTTCCTGTGATGTTGAGCTTTACATCTGAGAGGTAAATAGTTGCTGACCCTACGTTCTTTATGGTTATGTTGGCTATGAAGTCGTCGAGCCCCGCTTTCACTATTGTTGGTTGTCCTACTACCGCTACTACTCCTTGTTGTGGTGCTGCTCCTAGTAGTACGAAGTACGCTATTATCGCTGCTCCTATTGCTAGTAGTACTAGGGTTACTAGTATTGCTAGTACTGGTCCGCTTAGATCTCCTCTTCTAGCCTTCAAACCCACCACCTTGCTCCACCACTTTACTTGTTCTGGTCTGGTTTAAAAGCTTTATGGTTGGTGTTAGCCTGTTGTGCGTCCTCCTACAAGCTCTTATCATGGCTGTGTGTTACCTTGTTCTCCTCGTTATAAGTGCTAGTGATAGGAGCGTTATTGTTGTTGCAGATCCTAGTGTTATCGAGTATGCTAGGCTCTCCACAGCCTCTACCTCTCTTAGGTACACTACTGCTATGTGGTGTAGTGTGTATGCTAGTGGTGCTGCCGCCAACGGTGTTATATCTACTCTTAGCCTCCCCGCTAGATCGTACGCTATCACCAGGATTGCTAGTGATGGTGGTGTTAGTAGTGCTATTATGTCGAGGCTAGGCCTTAGGGTTGCATATGTTGCTAGGGCTAAGGCTAAGCCTAATAGCCCTGCGGTAAGCCCCGTAACGCCTACTAGTAGCCTTGACTCCATCACTAAACCCTACTCCCACCAACCCCTTAAGCCTCTAAGGTTTAAAGCTTTTCCACGGTAAGACATTGTATGAGGGGTTTGGTGTGGGTTGGAGGTTTTAAAGGTTGAGCTTTTGAAGCCTGTTGCTGGTGTTGAGTGTGTTAGAAGTTATACCGTGAGGGATCTATACAGGGTTTGTATTACAAGCTCGGGGGAGTACATTGTATCCGATGTGGTAGCAGAGGTTATGGGGGAGGATCAGCTTGTAAAGATTCTAAGGAGGTACGCTGCTGGAGGTGAGAGGCAGAAGCTAGACCCTAGGGTGGAGCATGTACTCGATAGGAGTGTTAACGGCTACGGTGTCCTAGAGGCTCTCCTCCTGGACGAGAATGTTGTAGATGTATTCGCAATCTCAGGCATCCCAGTATCGATCGTTCACAAGGAGTTTGGTAGGCTTAAGACCAACATAGTCTTAAGCGATGAACAGCTCTCAGAGATAATACTAAGGGCTTCAAGCCTCTCAGGTAAGAGTGTCTCAGAGCGTAGACCAATACCATCATTCATGGAGCCTAAGTTCCAGTCGAGGTTCTCGGTGGTATACAAATCAGATATAAACGCTAGGAGGTACATAGCACTAGACATTAGGAGGCAGCCTCTAAACCCATGGTCTGTATTCAAGCTAGTGGATCTCGGGACATTCAGCCTTGAGGAGGCCGCATTCCTATGGCTTATGGTTAAGTATAGGGTGCCAATAATGGTTATAGGTGAGCTGTTCACAGGGAAGACAACAACTATAAACGCTATACTGTCAATGATACCACCTGACTCAAGGGTATTCACAATAGAGGATGCACCCGAGCTAGTAGTACCATCGAGGTACTGGATTAGGACTATAACAAGGGAGGATGTGGACAACCCGCAGGATAGGATATCAGTGTTCTCATTACTGAAAATAGCTGTTAGGATGAGCGTAGACTACATAATAGTAGGTGAGGTTAGGGGGGAGGAGGCGAGAGACTGGGCCCAGGCGATACTATTGGGTCACGGTGGTCTAACATCATTCCACGCTCCAACCGTTGAAGCTGCACTATTGAGGCTTAGAAGCCCGCCAATAGAGGTTCCAGAGCAAGCCCTTAAGTATCTAAACGTTTTCATTAAAATGGAGCCACTACCAATAGAAGCTGGAGTAGGGCTTAGGAGGGTTACAAGGCTTTACGTACACGATGACGGTAAGATCCAGCTAGTATACACATACAACCCCGCGAAGAACGAGATCGAGAGGGTCTTCGACCCATTCAACCTAAACTTCATAGCTAGAATTGCTAAAGGCTACGGTCTAAGGGTAGAGGATTTAAGGGAGGAGTTGAAAGCAATGGTTGAGGTGCTAGGAGAGTCTATGGTTGAGCTTCTAAAAAGGTACGGTGATACAAGTAGCATACCCTACAGCATAGTACCACAAACGCTGTACTCAAAGCTTGAGGAGAGAGGCTTCAAGGCAAGACTCTAGAGGGGGTGGTCTAGGGTGCGCACCTACACTATGGTTGTGGTGCTATTCATACTCGCCTTCTCCCTCCTCTCAGGCTTCATACTGCCGAGGGATGTTAGCCCAGTAATGCCCCTTATACTCATAGCAACCCTCGTTGTCGTCGGTAGTGTGATAGCAACCTTCTCAGGCGTACTAGAGGGTTGGATGCACGAGTTCATGTCAAGGGAGTTTCGTAGAGCTGGCTACACCATGCCCCCCATCTACTCTAGGGTTGTAACCCTAGGCTTCATATCAACTGTAATGCTAACCTTCTCCCTCCTAGTACTCCTATACGTAACACTATTCACCCCAGGGGTTCACACGGTTCTGGTTAGACTCCTCCTAGCCCTATCACTCATAACACTTATAGCGGGGCTCCTCACACTATCCATTGTAGCACTCCTCTCCCCCAAGCTCATATCATCTCTTAGAGCCGCTGGAGCCCTTGTAGAACTCCCATTCCTCCTAGCTTTCCTCCGCGTGTTCTCCAAGACCCACCTCACACTCTACGATATGTTTAAGCTAGTCGAGTCATCCCAGGCTTTAAGGTGGTGGGCTGAGGAGGTTAGGCACAGGGAGTCTATTGCCAGGGAGCGTGGTGTATCACTACTAACAGCTATAAGCTTCATGGCCGAGGATCACCCCTCGCTTGAGGTTAGAGATGTTATTAAGAGGATAACCCTTGCAGGCTCCTACGCTGGATCCCCAGCTGGTGTTGTTGAGAGGGTTTCAACACAGTACTTCGAGTTACTAAGGAGTAGGCTTGAGAGGCTTACAGGCTACATGTACATAGCCCTCGGCATGGTCATTGTATCCCTGTTCCTAATACCAGTCCTAGCTGTAACCCTAGGGCCCGCCCTCAGGATACCACCATCATCCATTGTACTAGTGTCGATAGCAACAGTAGCCCCAGTATTCCTGGTAACATATACGCTCATACAATCCATGTACCCATCAGGCTTCATGCTAAACCCGCCTGGAGCTCTTAAGGCATTCTACACACTATCAGTTCTAGTAATAGTGGGCTTGATAGCGGCCAGCCTATACCTGATATACACGGGTAAA
>JAPYWV010000076.1 GCA_028276165.1 Acidilobaceae archaeon | reverse complement strand
CTAGCAAGCCTAGTACCAGCAGTTGCACTAGCACAAGCTTACATGGCTAGGGTTTCAGCTTACGAGTGGTTCTTGAGGGTTGTTGTTGACTCAACAGAGCTAGCAGCGGTAACAGGGGAGAACCTGATAAGCCTAATGAGGAGGGTTGCTGGTGGTGATAGGAGGGTTAGAAGGCTCATAGACGATGTTGAGAGAGCTGTTATCGACGACAGGGTTAGGATTAGGGTTGTAAGAGAGGCTCCAAACATGCTATACGCCTCGATGATGGAGAACCTCGTCTACGCTCTTAGGATTGGAGCCCCACTACAGGTGTTCTCAGAGATAGCAACAGTGTACGAGCACCTGAAGGAGACTTTGAGGAGACACCAGTCAGCAATGAGGGGTGTTGAGCTAACACTAGCAGCAGTCATAGCAGCTGTATCACTCTTCTCAGCTGTAATGATAAGAATACTATCGGGGATAGCAGCGGAGATAAAAACACCAACGGGGGCAACGGTACCAGCAATACTACAACAGTTCTTCATAGCACAGGACCCGCTAATGATATACGCAGTACTAACGTCGATGATGATAGCGGGGGTTGTAACAGGAGCCCTAGTAGAGAAGGCGAAAACAGGGACGATGGCGACATCTGCAAGGGTAACCCTAACATACCTGGTATTATCCGTTTCTGGTATAGCAACCCTATCCCTAGCACACCTACTACGCCTAGCCTAGGGCACGTTAACCCTGTATATGTCGCCGCCAACAAGAGGCCCTATGGTATCGGGTACCGGGGCTCTAACCCTAAGCACCTCGTTTGCATCGTAGACCTCCACGGTGGCATCGAGGACCACGAAGTAACCCCACATGTTAAGCCTCGCTATCCCATCACCTCCGCTAGTAGCACTAGCTATAACCCTACCAAGAGCATCCCTAACGACAACCGTGTAACCCGGGGGTAATCTAAACTCTAGAACCCAAGGCTCCCTGTTAAGTGTAGCGACAACAACGTCATAGTAGACCCTGATGGTGCCGGCAACTGTGGAGTTAAACCCTAGGATTAAGCTGCTAACGATGGGCCTCCCAGGGGTAGTAGTGAATGACCTGCTAACACCCTCTAACGGGCTAACATACATTAAAGCCGTGTGGCTCCCAGTTGCAGAGTATCTGAGAGCGAAAACCCCGGAGTACCAGGTGTTCGGGTCAACCCTCATACTACTACCCCCGATAAACCTCCCACCTCCACATCCATCCACGCACACTCTAACCAGGCCCCGGTCACCACCATCCCAGAAGCTACCAGCATACCAATCCGGGATCCCAGTCCTATTCAGGAAACCCCCTCCAAACATGGCATCACCCACCTCAACGAGGGTTCTAAAAGCGACAAACGCTACATCCCCGTCCCCGAGGGATGAGAAGCCTGGAAGATCCCTGTAAATGTGGCATTCAAAACCAGGACCCCCGGCTGAGCCCTCGACAACAGCTAGACCGTAGGAGTTGAAGCCTAGGCTAACCCAGCGTCTACCACAACTACCACTACCATACGACCATAAACCGAATAGTGTATCAACATCTCCTCTATTGAGGAAGGTGGTGTAGAAGCCCAGAGGCCTGTAATCCCTGGCTATCTGTGTTAGGTTGAAGGCTACTATCCCGTAGTCGTCTAGGGTCCCGCTTCTCTCCATGACAACTGTGTACGTGTTGTAGGGGAACGTGAAGTTAACAAGGGTTCTACCGCTTGGGTCGACCACAGCCACCCAGAACCAGTCAATGTAGAGTGTCTGGTAAATCCAGTAGTCAGTTAGGACTAACACTAGGGTAACCCAGTCCTGGAAGCCTGTTAGGTTTAGGGGGTTGCTCTCTAAACGAAACTCTCTAAGACCGCTTGAGGGCATGTAAACAGTTATAGCCCGGACGTCCCTGAGACCCACCCTCCCCCACGGATTAAAATGATAGCTATCCACGTTCGGCACGAATATATAGCTAACATCTCTCCTATTCAATAGAACCCCGTCGACGACGTACACGTAGCCCACTACCCTATCGTAGTATGAGAAATAGGCGTTAAGCCTTACAACGATCTTATTACCGTCTAGCAGGCTCTTAGGGAGGTATCTAAAAGCATAACCCATACCTAGGGAGCCTGCCCCTGCAGAGTAGCTGTCCATGCGCAGAGCGTTGCCAGTAGTAATGCTAAACCTTATGTCAGGGTTCCAGTTACTATAGGGATCGTACTCTCTAACTTGCCATGTGAAAGGGGGTGATAGAGTTACGGGTATACAGCTCTCGATCTCCCCAACCTTAAATCTCGCCTCCTGGACTGTGAAGCCATCGAACCCTATTGTTGTAAAGAGAATGTGCAAAGCGTAAACCCTACCTTCTGTGTACAGCTGTGTTGTTGATGTTAGGTTGACGTGAACGTACCCCCTCTGCCCTCTCAGCAGATCCAGTCCTGTGAAGCCCACAAGCCTTACACTTAAGCTTGCACTAGTGCTCCCTACGGGGAGTGTTGTGGTGAAGGAGGGGCTTGTTACGGGGACCTCTACCATGCCATGGTCTGTGGATACATAAAGCTTCCTAATTCTGAGATCTGATCCACCACTATTAGCAACCACAACCTGGACCTGGTACCTGTAAACACCACCACTTACGCTACCCGTGAAACACCGTGCATAGCCCTCTGTTACCGGTGTTTTCAATATGTAGTCGTGTACGTTCATACCGACTATGCCTAGGAGTACTATTGCTGATACAACCATAGCTGCTACCAGCGTGAAGGCCATGAGGCCTAGTATTGGGTGTTCTATGCCCACCTCTCACTCACCCCCTCCAACCCTCCTAATCAGTATGACTACGAGGGGTACCCCTGCTAGGGCTAGGCCTGCCATGAAAGATAGTAGTGCTACCACTGGATCCACCCTGGCCACCTCAACTGGTATAGTCTGCGGCACCCTCTCAACCTCAACCTTGGTGGTGGTAACGGTTATAAGCCTATCCGCTACAGCCAGAGCTGTTGTCAGGGGTGCAACCTCAAGCCTCTCATAGTAGGCTACACTGCTCACCCCACTGGATAGCACCACGCCTCCAGAAACTAGCTCCCACCTAACCTCCCACAGCCCCGGCCTCGGTAGCCTGACTTCCCCTCCGACTCTTACAATTGTAGTGTTGCCATCAACTGTAACCCTGAACTCTCCATCCACGGGCTCGCCTGTGTACATGTTGTATGCATGGAACCTCAGGACACCAGCTCCAAGGTATAATGCTTCCACACTAACATACGTCTCGTTAACCCTTAGCGTTGTGGAGGCTCTAGCCTCACCATAGGGTAGTGGTAGTGTGCACAGTGCTATTACCGGGACCTCAAGGCCTACTGGTATAGCTTGCACTGTTACCGGAACCCACGGTCTTGCCGGGTAGGTTCTACCGGATACCGTTACAATACACTCTCCAAGCACATCCCTCAGGCTTGCACCCGTCCTCCCATCCCTTAGCTCTAAGACTATGTTCACGCTAGAGTAGGGCCTCACAGCGGGGCTATCAACCCTTATGCTCAGCACAACAGGCCTGGGGGCTACCGCTACAGTCTTTGATAGGGTGACCTGGGAGCCCCCTGTCTCGACAAGCGCTATCACCGTGTAAACACCGGGCACTGGGGGCCTCCACGTATACCTTGGACTCTCAGGGGTGAGCTTGACTACACCGAGGCCTGGTAAGCTCACATAGGCTACCCTGAAGTCACCTGCAATCGATACAACGACGGGCTCACCGGCTATGGCGTTAGGCGGTATTGATAGCTCTACCGGGCTCTCAGGCCTGTATCTTATAGTGTTAACGTTAAGACCATCAGTGTACGCTAGCATGTCACCACCGTAATCCAGGTCCACGACACCCGTCAGGGGGAGCTCCCTAAGCACCCTTAGGCCTAAGGGGTGGGCTTCGGCGACGATAACCCTATCGCGGCCCACCACTAGGAGTTCACCGCCAAGACCAACCTTAACAGCCCTGTAGCCTTCAAGCAATAGTGCTATGCGGTCAAAGCCTACAATGTAGACTCCACCCTCGCCATTAGCTATGAAAACCCCATCGGTAAACGCTATGGCATCATCCAAGGCTACATTGTAGACTTTAACCCTAAACACCCCCCGGGGGCTCCACTCGACAAGAGCAGAGCCTGTTGGGGAGCTTAGGAGTAGTAGTATGGATTCACCTAGAACACCAACACCGGCAATACTACCATTGAATGCGGTAACCCTAATGGGGGGTAGGCGGCCTGGGGATTCTACAAAAACATAGCCTAAAACCCTATCAATGTAGGCTAGAGTAACCCCTCCATCGTAGAGGAAGGCCTTCAAGCTTGTAGCGTTGAGTGAGGCTTTAAACCACAAGCCACCCCAGTAGGCCTTAGAGCCTACGGATAGCATGTTGTAAGGGTGGTTTGAAACACTAATAACACCATCAACGTAGAACTCGCTTAGAACCCTACCAGGAACGTAGACCCTAGCGATACCAAAACCACTATCAAGTAGCATGAGACACCATGAACCGCTATCACAGTAGAACCTGTACACCTCGAAAACCCTGGAGAAGGGTGCTAGAGCTCCACCACTAACAAAACCAATATCACTTACAACCTCCAGGACACCATCACCATCGGTATCGAAGAGGAAAACCCTAGAATAGCGAACCTCACCACCTACAGCGAAGCCTAGGCTTGACGAGACCACAAGTAGCCCTAGCAGAAGGTAGAAGACAACCCTCAAACAACACACCCAATAGTGGTAAAGCACGATAAAGGCTTTTAAGCATTACAGGTAGAAGCCTCCGAAGCCTAGAGGAGTAGTAAGGTCCAACTTTAAACCCCTAGAAGACGATACCCTAGAGGGGGTCAAGATGCTCTTCCCAGCAAGGTTCGTTGATAGAGAGAGGGAGCTCGAAGCTCTTAGAGAGTGGTGTTCTAGGAGTAGGGTGACACCACTATACATCTACGGACCCGAGGGCTCCGGGAAAACAAGGCTTTTAAAGGAGTTCACCTTGAGGTTGAAGGAATACCTTGGAGGAGACCCGATAGCAGTCTACATCAACGCTCTTGAGGGGGAGAGTGTTGAGAACGCACTACTCCTATCAGAACCGCTACAAGAGCTCTCCAGCATTGTAGCATCCATTGTTGACAGGTTTACAGGGCTTGGTCTGGGGGGTGTTCTCGCTACAAGGCTTTCATCCGTATTAGAGAGGATTGTGGGGAGGGCTAGGCTGAAGGGTAATGTTGTCGTGGTGGTAGACGATGTAGTTCAGGCCCTTGGGGTTGACAGGGTTGAATGGTATGTTAAGTGGCTTCACAGCCTCCAGTGGAGTGTTATAGAGAACTACAGCCCTAAGGCTTTCAACGTAATAGTCACGACATCCGAGGGTGTTAGCCTAAACAGGGTTCTAAGACATAGGCATGCTACCATAAAAATGCTGTGGAACCTAGACTGGAGGGCCTTCAGGGAGCTCTACAACCAGCTAAGCCCACCAGAAAGCCTAGACTATGAAATCGTATGGAGAACCCTCGGAGGCAATCCTGGTAAGCTAGTAGAGCTAGCTAACATCCACAACTGGAGCCTAGAATCCCTGGTACACCACTACAGGGAGAGGCTGAAGCACATAGTATTCAGGGTTAGAGCAGAGGGGTTGGAGGAGCTCCTGGAAATGGCCCTAGAGGATCCTGATAGCATATCTAGGGCTGGGGATCCACGAATGATGGCCCTTGAGAGCATACTCATCGAAAACAACCTAATAACCCCCATGATGACAAGCCTGGGAGGGAGGCCCGAGGAGAACCTAGAGCTAGGTGTTGGGAGGAACTACTCGTGGCAAACACCACTATACAGGGATGTGTTGAGAGAGCTCCTGAGGACGAGGGGCTAGAACTCCCCGGAATTAAACCTCTTAGGGGTTATCACTAGCTTGAAAGCCCTGTTAGAGTACCTTCTAACAAAACCCTCATCCTCAAGCCTGGCCATAAGCCTACCAGCTGTCTTAGTTGAAACACCTAGCAGTAAACTCAGATCCTTGGCGGTAACATACCTCTTACCAGTACTAGCGAGAACGCTAACAACATGGTCGAGACCCAGCTTAATCTTAACACTGGAAGCCAAACCCTTAACACCGTAGAGCAGGGGAGGGCGTGTACGGGAGGGGTGGTGGAGTGTAGCTAACCTAACACAAACTGTAGCAAGTGTATGGTGTAGAGATCATCTTAGTAGCACGGCTACCACTATGTTCACTATTAGTGCCGCCAGCACGGCTACCGTTAACGCTAGGGTAGTCTTTGATATGAAATCCATCCTTTTATCTAGGGCATCTATCCTCTTATCCAGGGAGTCTATCCTTTTATCTAGGTCGTCTATCCTCTTATCTAGGTCGTCAATCCTTGCAGATAAGCTTTTGTTAAGGTCGTCTATCCTCTTATTTACATCATCAATCCTCTTAGAGAGGTTGCTATTAAGGTCCTCGATCCTAGTAGATAAGCTATTATAGACACCGTCTACCCTGGTGGATAGGTTATTATTGACGTCATTTATCCTAGTGAATAAGTTATTATAGACATCGTCTATCCTCTTAGAGAGGTTACTATCAACCTCTTCAATCCTCGTAGATAGAGTTTTGTACATATCCTCCATACGTTTAGAGAGGTTAACGTACATATCTTCTATCCTCTTAGAGAGGTTAACGTACATATCTTCTATACGTTTAGAAAGGTTAGCGTTAATCTCATCAACTCTCTTGGAGAGCTCTGTGTAGGCCCCCTCTAGCTTTGAAAGCCTAGCTTGAACCTCGACTAGGGTTGTCTCCACCTTCTCTAGCCTTGTCTCCACCCTAGCTATGTCACCTTTTAATCTAGCCTCCAATTCTCTTAAATCTTCTTTCAGTCTAGCCTCCAATTCTCTTAAATCCTCTTTTGTTGCAACCTCTCTAAGCACTGCTCTCGCAACCGCTATCCTCGCCTCCTTACTCGCTACTATCTCTGGTAGTAGTTGCATTGCAAGCTCTCTCCTAAGACTCTCGTTGGCTCTAAGCTCCTCTAGGAGCTTTGTTGCTATAGACAACCAGTACACCAGTACTAGGATCTCACTCCTAGGCTTAAAAGGTGTTCTTAGATCGATAGTGGAAGGGTTTTGGGGTGTGAGCGGGGAGGATTTAAGATCTAGGATCCTCAGCATCCTATCCAAGCGTGGTAGCCTTAGCTTTGAGGAGCTCCTAGCAGAGCTAGGGTGGAGTGGTGATCTCAGGGTTCTCAGGAGGGTTTTAGCTGATATGGTTAGAGAGGGTATCATAGTCAAGGAGCCTGACTACTCTAGGAGGAAGATTGTATATCTCATTAGACGTACTGATTAAATAACGGGGGTTCGGAGGGTTAATGGGGTTGGCCTTGTGATCACATCCTGTAGGTTGAGGTCACGCTACGCTTATATACTCTCCCATTTACCCTACAACTACGGGTTCCCCTTAGGGTGTCACCTTTGCCTAGTTGTGAGATTTGCGGTAGGCCTTCCAGTGTTCTCCACAAGGTCTCAGTTGAGGGTAGCCTATTACATGTGTGTAGCTCGTGCTTCTCCAGGCTAGGCTCTAGGGCTGTAGTTGTAGTTGAGGAGAGGAGGGTTGTGAAACGTAGGGTTGAAAGGAGGGTTGTGGATAGGCTTGAGGGTTTCGATCTAGTCGAGGATTTCGGTGAGAGGGTTAGGAGAGCTAGGGAGGCTAGGGGTTGGAGTGAGGCTGCTCTAGCTCAGAGGCTTAGGGTTAGTGTTGACGTCATTAGGAGGATCGAGTCTGGCAAGTTTAAGCCACCGTTACAGCTAGCTAGGAGCCTTGAGAGCATACTTAAGGTTAAGCTTATCACCTCCACCGAGGAGGAGTTCGAGGCTACAGGGGAGCCCGGGCCTCTAACTTTTGGTGACGTAGTTGTCGTGAGAAGGGGTGAGGAGTAGCCTGGTTGAGAAGGCTTACCTCATAATACCTAGAGGTTTGGAGGATCACCTTGAGGAT
>JAPYWV010000136.1 GCA_028276165.1 Acidilobaceae archaeon | reverse complement strand
GCCTCTGTTAGAACACCGGGGGTATTGGTTACATAGACCCCCCTTTCGGTAGCACACCTAACATCTATGTTATCATAGCCTACAGCCATCTGAGCTACAATCCTAAGCCTGGGGGAGCTTGATATCAGGTTACAGTCAATCCTATCTGTTAGAAGCGTGAATAGCGCATCCGACTCCCTAGCCTTGGCTAGGAGTACATCGTAGGGGGGCTCCTTATACCTATCCCAAACCTCCACCTCATAGTACTTGTAGAGCCTCTCAAGGATATCACTAAAACTCTCCCTGGTTACAAACAACCTAGGCTTCAAGGCCTAACACCAGGTAACCTCAAACCAGGGGTACTTAAATAACACATGCTTAAATAACCCTGGAGGGTAGCGTAACCTAGGGGTGCCGGGTTTTGGTAACAGTTGGCGTTAGAGAGTATGCTAGGATATCGGAGATCAGGGGCCCCCTACTGGTTGTAGAGGGTGTTTCAAGGGCTGCCTACGATGAGATAGTAGAGGTAGAGCTACCATCCGGTGAAAGGAGGAGGGGTAAGGTTCTAGAGGTTACACATAATACTGCTGTAGTCCAGGTCTTCGAGGGCACTCACGGTATAACGCTTACAGGCACTACCGTCAGGTTCCTGGGGAAGACCCTTGAGATACCTGTTAGCGAGGACATGCTAGGAAGGATCTTCAACCCCCTGGGGGAGCCCGTAGACGGTGGGCCCCCGATAGTGCCTGAGGATATGAGGGATATCAATGGAGCTCCCCTAAACCCAGCGATGAGAGCTTACCCTTCAGAGTTCATCCAGACAGGTGTGAGCGCCATAGATGGTATGAACACCCTTGTTAGAGGCCAGAAGCTACCAATATTCAGTGGCGCCGGTCTACCTCATAACAAGCTTGCAGCTCAGATAGCTAGGCAGGCCACTGTTAGAGGTGAGGAGGAGGAGTTTGCAGTGGTATTCGCAGCCATAGGTATTAAGTACGACGACTTCCTATTCTTCAGGAAGTTCTTCGAGGAGACGGGGGCTCTCAGTAGGGTCGCTATGTTCGTTAACCTAGCCGACGAGCCTGCCATGATGAGGCTTCTAACACCCAGGGCAGCTCTAACGCTAGCAGAGTACCTAGCATTCGATAGGGATATGCACGTGCTAGTGATTCTAACCGATATGTTCAACTACGCTGAAGCCCTGAGGGAGATTAGTAGTGCTAGGGAGGAGGTTCCAGGGAGACAGGGGTACCCGGGGTACCTGTACAGTGATCTAGCTAGCATATACGAGAGAGCTGGTAGAGTGCACGGGAAGAAGGGTAGTATAACGCAGATGCCCATACTAACAATGCCTAACGATGATATCACACACCCGGTACCAGATCTTACAGGTTACATAACTGAGGGGCAGATAGTGTTAAGCAGGGAGCTCCACAACAGAGGCATATACCCGCCTATAAACGTCCTCATGAGCCTATCGAGGCTCATGAAGGAGGGTATTGGGAAGGGGAAGACTAGGGAGGATCACGCTGAGGTTAGCAACCAGCTATACGCCGCCTATAGTAGGGGTGTTGAGGTTAGAAGTCTAGCCGTCATAGTTGGAGAGGAGAGTCTAAGTGAGGTTGAGAGGAGGTACCTTAAGTTCGCTGATGTGTTTGAGAAGAGGTTCTTAAGCCAAGGGTGGAGGGAGAATAGGAGCATAGAGGAGACCTTGGACCTAGCATGGGAGGTTCTATCAGTACTCCCGGAGGAGGAGTTAACCAACATAAGGGAGGAGTACATAAGGAAATACCATCCAGCCTATAGAGCTAGGTGACACTCTTGGCGCTTGAAGCCAGGAAGGTGCTACCAACAAAGATAAACCTTATAAGGTTGAGGAGAGAGGAGAGGATGCTGAAGAGGATTAGGAATGTCCTTGACGAGAAGAGGGAGGTACTATTACACTACATAAGGAGCTATGCTGAGGAGTACAAGAGGTACCAGAAGGAGGTTTTCAGTAGGATAAACGAGGTCTTCAACGACTACTACGTAGGGCTCTCATGGGAGGGTCTTGAGAGGGTAGAAGGGTATACTGGGGGTGTAGCTAGCACCCTTGAAGTGGAGGTTTCAACGAGGATTCTATTCGCTGTGAAAGTACCAACGTTCAAGGTGGATAAGGCTACAGTACCTCCACTATCACTACCCCTAGATGCACACCCAAGCCTTACAATGAGCTTCCTCAAGCTTAGAGAGCTCCTCCCATCGATAATCAAGCTTGCAGAGTACGAGGAGACTTTGAGGAGGCTCATAGAGGAGCTTAGGAACACACAGAGGCTTATAAACGCTCTAGACTACATAATACTCCCTAGCTACAGTGAGACAATAAAGTATATCAGGAGCGTCCTAGACCAGAGGCTTAGAGAGGATTTCATAAGGTTGAAAATGCTTAAGAGGAAACTTGAAGCATTAGCAGGGGCTAGGGCATGATAAGGCCTAGTAGGAATAGTGCCAAGCCGACTAGGAGTATCAGTTTAACAGCATAGCTAGGCGGCTTCTTGAACAACATTAGGAACGATCTAACAGTTAGACTTACCAGGAACACTCCAAGGAACCCAACTAGTATCACTAGCCCAGCTAGCACCAGGTAGTAGCTTAGATTAAACCCCGTTGAAGGTAAAATCCTACTGAAACCCTCTACCACGTGAACTAAATCCTCTAAAGCCATCCAAAACACCACCCATTCAAACATGCAGGCCAGCAGGGGTTATACACGTGATACCGCAATAATACCCTACAGTAAGCTAGCTTAGCGGGGAGCATTCACACATCGACAAGACTCTGAGATCCGGTATAGCTAGCCGATCATTAAGCATTAAAAGGGCTTAACCCATGTAACTACTGTACCGGGGATGTGGTGGGTTAAAAGCGCTGAGCCCATGATGTAGACCAGGCTTCCGAACCGGGTATATGAACATGGGGGTTAGGGGGTGTTTAACATAATGTGTTGGGAAAACCTTATATTGGGATCTTAAACTACGTATGGTAGGGTGTATTAGATTGTTGTATGGTTTGGTTTTCCTCTACTCTGTGGTTGCTCTTGTTAGGGCTTCTAATGCAGTCTTCATAGTATCTCTTGTGTTCACGTTCCCCGACTTGAGCCCCACCTTTCACGGGCTTATCCTGGCTTCCTATGCTCTAGCTGAGGGTTTAACGGGTTTCCTGGTTGGTGGTTTCTATGAGAGGTTTGGCGGCCGGTTGACTCTTG
>JAPYWV010000137.1 GCA_028276165.1 Acidilobaceae archaeon | reverse complement strand
TAACAATGGTAGGCTTCATACTAGGAGCTGTAGCCATAGCGGTGGTCAACGAGATTCTACCACACGAGCACATATTCAAGGGGTTTGAGGGATGGCGATCTGCCAGGAGTAAGGTTAAAGCAGCGTGGCTCGTAGCCATAGCAATAATAATACACAACCTACCAGAGGGTTACTCGATAGGAGTCTCCTCAGCGTACAGAGGCGTAGAGGGTGTTAAGGTAGGGCTAGCAATAGGCTATTACGAGTTTGACAATAAATGTAAATATCCATGCTTACCTGAATCACCGTTAGACTTATAAGTCTCAGTTGATACTACGTAGTATCGATGATGAGGTTGTGTAAGTGTTGCACGCGCGGGTGCTATGATGATGCTCGAGCACCCCCATAGATGGGAGCCCTATGGCGTTGGGCTCGACGGGGGCCCATGCGGCCCGGGTGAAGCAGATGATCTCCGGGCCAAGGCCCAACCCCGCTAACGGAAATACCGTTAGCGGGGAAACGCCTCCAAGACATGCCTGAAGGGCTAGCGGTAGCACTCCCAATACTAGCTATAACTGGGAGTAGGCTGTTAGCAATACTAGTAGCTGCTCTAAGCGGGTTTAGCGAGGTTATAACGGCAATGCTAGCAGTCACACTATTCGAGCACCCACAAGCACTATACCTAGGACTCTCCTCAGCAGCAGGGGCCATGGTGTACGTTGTAAGCCATGAGGCCATACCGGAGAGCCATAGGAGTGGTGTTGAGAAGAAAGCCACGGCGGGGTTCTTCCTAGGATTCATCATAATGCTCTACCTAGACACAGTACTAGGCTAGCGGGGATAAAGCACCCCCGCTTTTAAGCTAACATCCCCATCTTATCTAACGCTTTTAGGAGGGATCACGTACTAGTCTTGTGGGGTCGGGGTTGTCTAAGAGTGGTGTTTCTAAGCTTGCTGAGGCTGTTAGCTGGTTTGAGGAGGAGCTTAAAAGATTGTACGAGGAGTCTGTCTCCAAGTCTAACGATCTTGTCAGGTTTGGGGATGATATGGCTAGGGAGTTGAGGGAGGATATAGAGGCTGCCCTCGCCAGTATAATTGCTGACTTGAGGGAGGAGGCTTTGAAGGTTGAGGAGGCTCTAAGGGCTGATTATGAGAGGAGGCTTGGTGAGGAGCTTAGATCAATTGAGGTTAAGTCTACTGCTAGGTTTGAGAAGGCTGTTAGAGCTGTCCTAGAGGAGGTTAAGAGGATCGTTCAGGGTGTCTAGTTTTGAGAGCTCCTGTAGACTATGCTCAGGCCATAGTGGTAGCTAGGGCTATAAAGTCTAGGCTTCTAAAACCCGATGTTATAAGGGAGGCTGCGCTTGCAAAGGATCTAAGTGAGGCTTTGATAGCCCTGAGGGAGTCCATGTACCCCGGGCTTGGCGAGGCTAAGACCTTAACCCAAGCCCTTACATCGGTGTGGAGTGGTTACTTTAAAACAATAAGGCACATGGCTAAGGTGGCTCCAGGGGAGGCTCTCAACGTTGTCCTAGCTCTTGAGAGGGAGGAGGATCTAAGGGATCTAGTGACCATAACCTACAGGTCTGCCGTGGGGAGGCCTGTTGAGGAGAAGCTACCATCATCGTTCTACGAGGGGACGCTGACATACAGTGTCCTAAGGGACCCGGAGCTCCTAACATCACCACATAAGATACTAGAGTTCACGGAGGATACCTGGGCTTATAACTACGTTGAGGTAGCGTTAAGAGTATCCAGGGATCTCAAATGGGTGGTTTCAACACTATGGGTAACCCCGCTTCTAACAACGAAACTCTACAATGACTCCATGGAAGGCCTGGATTCTGCTAAGAAAGCCGGGCTTGAGAGACTACTATGCCCTCACTTGGAGTACAAGCTCCTAACATCTATGCTGGTAGCAAAGCACCTGGACATCCCACCAAGGCTCCTGGAGGTAGTCATGGGTAGGAGGCTTACAGTATGTAGTGTAACAGTAGAAGAGCTTAAAGGCATCTACGAGAGGGAGGCAGACCCCATAAGCTTAGCTGGAGAGCTTAAAAGCCTACTCAAGGACGTGAAGATAGAGGGTAAGAGCGTACAAGAGATACTATACAATTCCCTGAGGAGCTCCCGTCAAAAACTAAAGGCTAGAGCTCTAAGCTCAATGTCAGGATACCCCTTCAACCCAGCATTCATAACAGCAAGCCTGGTACTATTGAAACTTGAAGTTGAAACGCTAACGTTCATACTATCATCGAAGGAGTACAAGGTGAAGCCTTCGGACGTGGTTGAAAAACTAGGCCTAGAGGCCTTCTAATCTTAAACCCTCAGCCTTAAAAGCCTAGTTGCATGAAATGGCCCCCTCCTCGCTCTTCAAGGCGGGGTTTCCGAACCTCCGGGTTTAGGGTGTTACCCCTCCGGTGGGGGTTATGGTTTCGAGCATCTCATCCAGGCCCAGGGGTACGCTGTGCTCCGTATGCTCAAAGGCGGGGTTCACCCCCGTAACCCCCAAGCCCTCGATTTTAACCAAAACCTCAACACTACACTAGCAGTACGCTCCCTTGGGGTTTGAAAGTCTAACGTTCTAGAGTTGGGCGAGAGTCCTACCCCGCCTTGAAAGGCGAGGTTTGTAAAGCTTAAATATCATTGCATGAGGTTGTATAGAGGGGGTAAAGCACGTGGAGATGTATATCATGAGCATTAGGCCTAGGTATGCTAGAGCTGTACTGGAGGGTCGTAAGAGGTATGAGTTGAGGAGGCTATCTGGCCTAAAGCCCCCGGAGGAGGGGTCTAGGGTTGTAGTCTACGCTAGTGGTGACTCACAAAGCATAATTGGTGAGTTTAAGGTTGGAAAGCTGGTTGTAGGGAGCCCGGAGAAGGTATGGGATCTTGTTGGTAAGGAGCTCTACGGTATAACACCCGAGGCTAGGAAGTACATCGAGGGGGCTACGAGGGCCGTGGCTATAGAGGTTAGAGAGCCTAAGTTGTACAGTGTGAGTGTTAAACTGGATAAGATTAGGAGGGTGATACCGGAGTGGAGCCCACCGTATAGCTATGAGAAGCTAGAGGATGGAGACCCCCTGTACGAGCTCATAATAAGGTATCTGGAGTGAAAGCTCTATAGGCTAGGAGCCCCCTTTACACCCACGTGTACTGCCACCATGCCTAGGTTGAACTCGTAGAATCTAACATTCCTAAGCCCTAGACTGCTCATGATCCTCGCTAGCTCCCACCTTACAGGGAACTC
>JAPYWV010000135.1 GCA_028276165.1 Acidilobaceae archaeon | reverse complement strand
TGTACTTAGGGAACCTCTCTAGAACCTCCGTCATCTCATTACCCCTCTCACCACAGCCAATGTATATAACCACCTTAGCCTCACTCCACTGCGCAAGAGTATGCAATGTTACAGTGTTATGGAGTATAGCTGGTACCTCGCCTCCCACAAAGTTATGGGTTCCAGGAACTGTGATATCGTACACATCGAAGTCACCCTCGATGACCTCTACACTTTCCACCTCATCGAAAGCCACATACTTTAACGCCTCAGCTACGGGGGCTAGAGCATCATCTCTAGTTAGCTGTGCTAGTAACACCATCTTTACAGCGCCTATCCTCCCACCCACTATCGTAGGTGTAGCCTTCGATACTACCCGTGGCTCTACCCTAACAGCATCCCCGACCCTACCATCCTGCCTCTTACTCGACACATACGATGCCATCCTAAGGATCTTACCTAAGCCCATGGCCCACTCTGCTGATACCACTTCTAGGAACTTCCCTACCTCATCTTCACCTGTTACCACTATCCTATAGCGGATCCTACCAGCTACCCCCTCCTCCCTTACAGTGTATAGTATGCCTAGTCTAGCTAGTAGGTAGGCTAGGCCCACTGCCATCCACTTGGATGCAGTTGTCATCTCAACCTCGTTCCCCTCAAAGCTTCCACCTCCCAAGTAGTAGCCTCTCAGGAAGGCTATTACCACGTTTATCGGGGATCTCAGTATTAGGTGTGGAACTACAGCCTCCCGGGACCTTCTCCCAGAGGGTACCCCTAACGATTTAAACATCCTAGCTACCAGTCTGGAGTATATTACGACACCTTTGACGGTTCCAAACGACGCATCCCTGGCCGTGACCCCGAAGACCCTGTATACCAGCTCCTTGAATCTAGCTCTCAGCTCCTCCGAGTCGCTGAAGAACCTTACAGCCCTCTCAGCCACCATACCACTAGATATTACGAGTCCTAGTAACTCCGCAAGATCCTCGTCTAAGTACTCTGGCACCCTTACCGAAATCCTACTCCCAGGTAACCCGAGAACCCTCGGTCTTAGCGGTTCCACGCCTAGCGATACACACACCCTCCTAACGAGATCCAACCTAGGCCTAGTCCTACCCTTAACTACACGCTCTAGGGTCTTCTCATTGATACCTAGGATTTCAGATGCTCTCTTGTAGCCACCAAGTCTACGCACTAGCATCCTGGTGAGCTCGCGTACCCGTTTTAAATCCTCCTCATCTCTCACTACCGCATCATCCAATCCTAGCTCGTATGGATCAAGGGGTTGGAGTTTACCCTCTACGGGGAGGTATCTGGGTATAACTAGCCGATCTCCCCTCCTCAGCTCAGCCGCCGGGATCTCAACTATGTATCCATTCTCATCCAGCTTAAGGAGCTTATGGGGTGGTGTAACCTCTATTACCCTGCCTGACCTAGTCCTAATCCTCACCATATACCTGGACTTACCTCTGTAGACGTAGCTTACAGGAGCCTCTCTCAGCCTCACACCATCGAAAGTCAATATCCTGAGACCTAGGCTTGAAATGTCTATCAACTCCTCCTCCTCGCTATTCTCGACTATAACACCCTTGTCTTTCACCCTCTCGTATAACTCCTTGATCGGGATAAGCTCGCCTGATGCTAGTAGTACTGGTGTACTAGGTGGAACGCACTTCCCCGTTCCAAACCCTCCGGGTATGGCTCCTGTTCCACCCTTAGCCATTGGGAATAGGGTGTCTAGTATTCTCATCCCCGTTATTAGGGGTTCTGTTGGCTCGAGTTTAACCCTGTAGGGTCTCGGTATCCTAACAGGCCACCTGTGGTACATTTTAACCTCGACAACACCTCCCTCTCTTTCAACCTCTGCTATCACATCCTCTACTGTGTACTCACCCTCAGGTGCAACCCATTTTAGTACACCTCTAACACCGGGTGGTATCATGATCTTGTGGGTTATGATGCTAGTCTCCCTGACATAGCCTATAACATCACCACCTGATACCTTACTCCCCACCTCCAGCTTGAACCCCGAGGGGTCTCCGGGTGTGAAGTGGTACTTCTTAGACCTGGATAGGGGGTCTGCTCTAACACCCCTCTCTACGAAGAACCTCCTATGTGGGGCTTTACGTGCTATAATCTCGCTTATAACGGGTAGGGGTCTCTGTATACCATCGTATATCATGCCTAGGAGCCCTGGGCCTAGTTCTACGCTTAGAGGGCTCCCGGTACCCTCGACTACATCCCCTGGGCTTAGACCGCTTGTAGACTCGTAGACCTGGATGTAGGCTTTATCACCCTTAATCCTTGTTATCTCCCCTATAAGCCCCTCCCTACCAACCCTGACCATCTCGTACATCTGAGCACCTGACATACCCTCAGCTACGACGAGGGGCCCGCTAATCCTCACAATCCTACCTTTAACAACCAAAAGCTCAACACCCCTCTTAACCTATCAAGCTACTCTATTAAAGCTTTTAACGCCACATGCCTTAGCCTAGCCTCATTCCTCGATATTATGAGGTCTAAGCTGTAATCCAGCCTAACAGAGCCATCCTGGGATTCAGCTATAACACCTCCTATGATGTCAACCGGCTCCCCTGATACCTTTAGTAGCTCGGGGTAGCGTGAGGCAAGGATCCTAGCTAACTCTAGATCCTCGGGGGCCACCATAACCTTTAGGACACCAAGCTCTCTAGCCTCCATAGCCAGGTTTTTGAACACTGATTCCATGTATGCCTTATACCAATCCTCGTTCTTAGCCCCCCTAAGCCTCCTCTTAACCTCTGCTAGAACAGCTTCAATGAACTTATTCCTCCTCTCAGCCACCCTGCTCTTCAACTCAAAGTCAAGCTTAGATTTTACACTCCTAACCCTCTCGTTTAGATTAGAGAACTCCTCTAGAAGCCTCCTCTCAGCCTCCTCCAAGCTCCTCCTATAAGAGTCCTCTAGTAATTTCAAGGAGGCCTCTGAGGCCTCTGCTAGGAGCTTATGAGACTTAGATATATCATCCTTCATAGCCTCTAAGGCTAGTTTCTCCGGATCACCATAGTATCCACACATGTCTAACACCAGGTGGCATCCGTGAGATAGACTGTTGATAGACCTTAAAAGCCTGCTAAACACTACTGAGAAAGCCACTCTACCAGAATCTCATAGTTTCTGCAAAACTCCCTCCTCCCATAGGATCTCCTAGACCACCTATCCCCGAGCTTAACGTTAAACCTAGACTCTAGTATCCAGAGCTCTGTTACACTTAACGGT
>JAPYWV010000134.1 GCA_028276165.1 Acidilobaceae archaeon | reverse complement strand
GCACCGTAGCTATTATTGGGAGTACCTCTCTTGCCGTTAAACCCCCCGGCTCTGGGTTACCTACACCTGGTGCTTGTGATGGATCGTAGACATCCATGTCTATGCTGACGTAGAGGGTCTCACATCTAGCAAGGCTCCTCTTAATGCTTGCTACCACGTTAGCTAAGCCTAGCAACTCTACATTACGTGACGTTATGATCGTTATGTTAGGCTTACCCCTAGCTAGCTCCATCTCTTCCCTCGAATAAGATCTAACACCTACGTATACGACTGCAACATCACCTAGCATCTCAAGGACCCTCCTCATAGTACAAGCATGGCTATACTTAACACCTAGATACTCATACCTGAGATCCAGGTGGGCGTCGAAGACTAGAAGGCATGGATTTAAACCTCCAGCCCTAAGACCCCTAATAGCACCTACGGTGGCTACATGCTCACCACCTAGGATAACAACCCTCCTACCATCCCTCACAAGCTCCTCGACAACACGACTAAGCCTTCCAATACTCTCAACAACATCACCGTGAGCAACAGCCACATCACCCTCATCGTGAACTGGGACCTCCTCTATAAACCCCTCAATGGAGTAACCGTTAGACTCTATGTTCATTGAAGCCTCTCTAACGAAGAGGGGACCGTACCTCTGCCCACTCCTATGAGATGATGTTGAGTCAAAGGGGAAGCCCACTACAGAGAACTTAGCCCTCTCCCTATCAACCTCAAACCCCCCGAATACGAGGGGTCTCCTTACCACGAGTAGATCTCTTAAACTCAAGGTAGAACCCTCGTTAACCCTAGAGCACTGGAGCCTTTAGATACGATAAGCTGTAATCGACCTCCCGCTCAGGCCCTAGAGCTGGGGGCTTACACAGCTCTAACCTTCCTAATGAACCCTGTCTGCGGAGGAGCCCTTGTTTTCACAAAGATCCTCTGACCACACTTAGGGCACATAAGGCTAGGCAAGCTCGCTAGCTTCTCAGCTTCCACCACTTCACCACAGTAAGCACATACATAGTACACCTTAACATCCTTAATACCATATGGTAGGCTCCTCGTAACACCCTTCTCCTCCCAAAAACCCTCCTCGGCCAAACGGGGGCCACCGAGCTATCTAGAGTGTTGAGAGTAAAACTTAAATTCCTGAACCACATACCTATATGGTGAGCGAGGGGATAGGGAAGGTTATGAAGGAGCAGAGTTTATGTAAGGGGCTCCCCCCTGATATATGTGCTCAGCTAAGCATGGAGCAACAGGTTATCAAGATAAGGTTGGAGAAGAGGAGGTTTGGTAAAGAGGTTACAGTAATCGACGGTATAAGCGAGACATCATTCAATCTAGAAGAGCTAGCTTCAATACTCAAAAGCAAGCTTGCAGTAGGAGGGACGGCTAAGAACGGTAGGATAGAGCTACAGGGAGATCATAGACATCGTGTTAAGAAAATCCTAGTGGAAATGGGGTTCCCGGAGGAGAACATAACAGTAATATACTAGCTGTTAGCAGTAGAACACGGGTAAGGGGATGCTGGAGCTACCTGTATTTATGTAATCCAGTTAGCGGTATTGTCTTCGCCTTATAAATCCTATCTATTCTCCCCGATGGCTCTTAACATGTTAATTAGAAACTTCACCTTCTCATCAAAATCCTCTATTCCAGGTAGGAGTTTTAGCGCGTTTACAACCTCTCCTACTATGCTTGAGCAAGAGACGTCCAGGCTCCCCACCTCTAACCCCATGACGACATGTGGTGTTATGAGCTTAGCTAGTTCGAGTACCCCTATTAGATCGTTGCATTTAACGCTTTCCAGTTGTGGCTTCACATAGGCTGCGTACGAGGCTATCTCTTCATTGTACCCTATCTCTCTAAGTAACTCGAATACCTCGAAGTCCTTGACTGCTGTAGATGCCATGTAGGCTACCACTAGGGCCTCTCGCCCGTAGTCCTCTAGTAGATCTGCGTCCACGCTCACCACGTAGTAGTACGGTGATCCATGTAGTTTGCTGTGAGCTAGCTCGTGGACCAAGAGTGCTTTGAACACCTTCTCGTCTAGCTTCGCGCACTCCTCGTAGCTAACATGTATCCTAGGCCACCCACGCCATGCCTCGTGCATCACGGGGAAGCTGCCTAATACTGCTACCCCCAGTTCTTCAGCCTCCCTAGCTATGCGCGTCATCATCCTCTCAGATGTAGGGTACACGTTCACCTCTAGTAGTATGGGCTCCCAACCTATCCTAGCTTGGAACTCCTCAACAATAGCCTTGATCCTAGCTACGAATGACTCCTCGATATAACCCCATGGTTTTACCCTAATCAACCTTTAGGCCTCCTCATCCTAACCCTACCGTAGGCTACATAAGCTGACAGTACTACTATGGCTAGTAGGAGAGCTAACGTTAGCCTTGGATCGCTAATGTACTCGAGTAGAGGGATCCTAAGCAGGCCGGGCCCTTTCTCAAGGGTGTCCGTGAGTGTCATGGTGAGGGATAGTATTAAGGCTTTAGGCTTATCGCCTATAAGGTAGCCTGCGTAGGTTAAACTATTATTCGAGTATGAAGCTGATAGTGCTATAAAGCCTCTAGCTACATCCGTAATGTTAACAGCTCCTATGAGCTCTAAACCTGAACCCTTAAACCTGTAAACTAGGATCGTTGACTGATCACCCGAGGTTACGTAGAATGCAGCGATATCACCTCTACCAGCCCCCGCTGTGATAACCCCCGTAATGTCCCCCACGTTCTGGGAGGGTACTCTGATGTCCAGGCTGGGCTCCACAATGAGGGGTATTAGTAGGGGTCTTCCGCCTATAGCCCCGTAGGCTATGAACTTTGAATCCTCTAGCTTCAAGCACCCGTTGAGGGCTACGGATACGTTGGCATAGGATATGAGGTAGTGTTTGAGTATATCACCTAGCTGGGATACTATCATTATCGAGACGCTAGTCCCGTTATCACCCACCACCAGCATCCTTGAGCCAAGCGTTACACCAGCACATTTGAGAACCTCGCTCCCAGGACCCCCAATATCCTCTTGAACCCACTCAACACCTTTACCCGATACACGAGCCACCATGTAGTTGAAGTTGTGACCAAGAATGTAGGAGGCCCCGGCAATGTACGTGGAGTCCTCCATCCTTAACGCAACCAGGGGGAACAACCTAGGGTATATGGTGTAGTGCTCGAAGCCTGCAATGGTGCCGTCCAAGCCCACCCTTACTAGGCTTAGCCTAGTTACATTGAATGTCCTAGAGTGAGCTATCAACTCCAAGAAGCCCTTCTCTAAGCTAAGGTTCAATACTGTTGCGT
>JAPYWV010000133.1 GCA_028276165.1 Acidilobaceae archaeon | reverse complement strand
CATGGGAGAGTGGCTGGGGAGGTTCCCAGCAATAGTAGACATAGACCTACACAAGGGCAAGAGAATGGGGGCAACACCACCACTAACAGACATGTGGGCTAGGGGTAGAGCTCAAACACAAAAACCACAGTTCAGCCTAGAGCTCTAACACAAAAGGAACACGAGAGCACAAGTGGAGAGCTTTGAGAGCGTGAATGGAGGAGCTTACAACTGAGAGCCTCGCCTTTCAAGGCGGGGATGGGGATTTTAAGGTTTGTGTGTATGCGGTATTGTGAAGAGGAGCCGGTGTGGAGAGGGGGCTCCGAGGAACCCGCTGGAGCCGAGGCCCCCCGGCCCTGAAACGGTGATGCCCCTAGCATGGGGATGCTGAGAGGTGATGTGCGCGCATCCGAGCGGAAAACCGACAAACCGCTCGGGGAGGCCTAGCATAAGGCTAGGCCTCTTGGGATGCGGGGAGGGGGTCACAGGCTACTAGGCCTGGGGGTTCAGGGTTGTAAATGTTGAGAGGTTTAGGGGGGTGAGGGATAGGGTTGACTGGGGGAGGGTTGTGGAGCTAGCTAGAGCTTATAATGCTGTAGGCCTAGTGCTCAACTTCATTAGAGCGGTGGGTGTGGATGTTGGGTGAGAGTTCCTGCTATAGCATGGTCTACTCTAGACTGGGGGAGCACGCTAGGACTGGTGACTGCACGCTCCTAGACCATGCTGGGAGGCTACTCCTCGAATGCCCTGAGTGGAGTTTGCTAAGCGTATACATATCCTATGCTAGTCTATGCGATAGGCTGCCGGAGCTCACCTCGAAGTTCTACTCGGCCCTCAAACTCTTCATGGAAACGTTGGACTGCGAGAGCCTGGAGGGAGGTTACAGGATAACATGCTACTCCGCTAAAAGGCTAGCCTACCATGTGGAGCCCAAGATGAGGGAGGTAACCCCCGGGGAGGAGTGGTTGCTTAGAAGGATCCTGCACAACATGAGTAGAGAGGAGCTATTACATGCTTTATGTAAGGCCCTAGGCATCATATCATATTTGGAGATAGAGAGGAGTCATAGGCCTTAAGCCTACATTGTAACCCCGGTGAAGTTAGCGTAGAGGTGGCTAGGATCTAAGGGTTGCTCTATGTTTGTTCCATAATAAGACACTTTAAGGTACTCAATCTCCTTCTAGTGATGGAACTGGTGGTGTTGTAAGGGGTGGTGTTTGTGGGGATGGTTCGTAAGAGGGTTAGGTTGGTGGGTGAGAGGGGGTGGGTTGAGGTTGAGGCTTTGATAGACACCGGTGCTAGTAGACTTGTAATCCCTAGGGAGGTTGCTGAGAGGATTGGTGTTAAGCCCATGTACAAGGTTAAGGCTGAGCTTGCTGACGGTAGTGTTAGAGAGGTCGATGTGGGGCCAGTCTTCGTCGAGATCATGGGCAGGGGTGCCCCCGACTGGGCTGCAATAGTGGAGGGTGGGGAGGTTTGTGTTGGAGCTGAAACCCTTGAGACCCTCGGTCTAGCCGTGGACCCCGTGACTGGAGAACTGTACCCTACGAGGAGGTTCATCTGGAGAATATAAGCGTAAGCCGTAGAGATGCTTGGAGCCCCTCATCCCACTCCTAGCCCATCCGAGCCTAGAACGTGTACTGTGAGCACCTGCTAGAGTAACCCCCGACATTAGAAATGAATAGGCCTTATCGTAGCCAACCATCAGATCATTGAAACTAATATTAGACTCAGGATAGGCGAGGAAAATCCAACTCCTCATGCGAGGTTACTAAACTCGCTTAGAGGAGCTCCAACAACCGCCTATCTTCGAGAGCTCCTCATAGAACCCTGCAGAGGAGCCTCCTTTAGCGGAGCTCCATTCCATATGCTACTAGGGGGCTTTAGAATGCGAGATTTGATCAAGGAGGGTGTGAAAGATAGGGTGGACAGTAGGAGCTTGAAGGGGAGAAGCTCGACTCATAGGAGGGTGGTGTAGGCGGTGGAGGGTACTGGGAAGGTGTTCGGGTATTCGGGCTTACTACCATTAACGGTGCCCTATAGTAGTCCCCCTCATCCTTTACTAGAAATGCCGTTGACTCAATGTAGTAGGGGTAAAAGCACCTATCCGTGGTAGTATAGTATGAGATTATGCCAAAATATAGCATAGAGGAGCCAATCGATAAGATTGAGATCGCTCTGCCAGGCCAGCCGGATACGTTCCCGGCTAAAGCTCTGATGATACTTCCTACGGGTATTGCTATGCCGAAGAGCGGGGTCGACTCACTCTTGCTCATTAACTGAGTAGACCATATACTTACATAACTACCTAGGTATACTCCGAGTAATCTTCTAGTGGCGTTGGAGTCGTAGTATAGGAAGTCGAAAACTCTGTTCAACCAGCCTAAGCCATCATAGGGGTTCTCATCGATATGGATGCTGTAATCAATTCTATTATCCGATCTAAAGTATGGAACCATGTATACTGTTAGAGATCTATCGAGAACCTCTCTATAGCATACAATTCCACATGTATCTTTTACAAATGCGTATTCGACAAGCCACATACGGCCTCTAATCCCAGTAGCTATGAGGGCCTCCTTATAGAACGTGAACCTACCTACGCTTGTATCGAAGTATAGGCATTCGTACGCTTTTGAGGTTAAATAGGAGTTCATGAACGGACAAGACATGTGAAATAGCTCTGCCTCAGATGCCCTTGGAGGAAGGTAGTGTAATAGGAAACCAGGTCCGGGCACGATGAAATCTATAGCTTTACGGAATACAAGTGAGAGGTCGAAGCTAGGTCGTGAGGTTAAAACTATCGAGTGTGTATGGTGCACCCTCACTATGTAGTTGCCATCGACGTCATTTATGTAGGATATCAATAGTGGGATGGACTCTGTGCTCGATGAGACATAGTGGGTTTTCGTAAGCTCTCACTCATAGCATTCCCGGTAGACTATGTAGCCTCTACAATCGTCGGTCATCGCGCGTGGCGGTGTTGTCTGTAGTACCTCGGCTTTACCTGTTTGTTCTCCACCGCTTGTCTTGTTCAATTTTATCTTGTGTGCTGGTTTGAATTCAACCTCCACTATTATACTCTTGCCTCTAGCCTTCCCTGGTATCACAGGTATCGATATTATGTCTGTTGCAATGTACTCCTCTCCGTCCTCCTCCACCTTCGAAACAATGAACGTTAAGAGCCCCAGTCCGCTATACGCTGGGTTTGAGTTAGCCTCCCTCAAAACCCTAACAACATCGTCAACATAGCCTGTTACATCAACCACAGCCCTGCCGTAACCACGACCCCTAGCGACATCCCTAGCACCATCAACTGTTACGCC
>JAPYWV010000132.1 GCA_028276165.1 Acidilobaceae archaeon | reverse complement strand
TGACCCCTCTAGGCCCCCAAGGCTTACGAACATGCATTAAACACCATGGATAAAGGTTACCAACGTAAACCCCCAGAGCACCCCCTATCATCCACCATGTGTAAACCAATCGAAGAGCTATTAGAGTGAGCCTAGAGGGTTCTAGAATTTCGCCTGCAAGTTCTCAAGGCTGGAGTTTACTTGCTAGCTTTAGCGTGGTGGGTTACTTTGAACATTGTTATCCTTGGCTCACGAACCTTCAATACTCCCTCTTATGATCTTCTCCGCTTCTAAAACCATCCTCTCGACATAAGGCAGCCTTATCTCCACAGCTTTAGAGTCAAACTTAGCCTCGTGGAAACCCCAGACGTGTAGAGCCCAAGCTCTATCCCATGCCTCCCCAAACCACCCTCCCAGCTTCTCGCTTATAGCCTCCACGGCCTTCTCTAGATCGGATACAACCCACCTACCTCTCCCCTCAACCCTGGAAAGAATCTCCTGTAAGTTGTAGAATATGGCTAGGGCTTTGACAGCCTCCTCAGCAGCCTTGTAGAGCTTCTCGCTAGCCTGGACAGGGTCTTTGTCTACCAGAGCCCTACCCTCCTCAAGATACCTATGGGAGAGCTCCAAGTGAGCCTCAACAGCAACCCGAGGGTCGAGGTTGAGGGTTCTAACAAGCAAGTCCACCACCAGGGATTCCACATCGAAACCCCTCCTCCTAGCCTCCTCTACAAGCTTGCTTGGAACATAGAGTGTCAAAGCCTCCTAACCCCTAATGATCTCTCTAGGCCCCCAAGGCTTATGAGCTTGCATTAAACACCATGGTTAAATGTTACCCTGGTTAAGGTGCCGAGGGAGAGCCATGGGTTACATTAGGGTGCGTCCTTGGTGTGGTGGCTACGGCTTACAGAGTTCACACGTTATTCATACAATCCTCAACCTTCTAGGGTGTGGTCTGTGCATGTAATGTAGTGTACACGGAAGAAGTAGCGGGGGTCAAACACTAAGCCCAAATCCTAACAGTGGAGGTAACGCCAAGTGAAATCTCAGAATACCTGGAGAGGAGAGCCGGAGAACAAGACATAACCCTGGCGCTAGGCAGGAGGTGTTAGGGTTTAAGACCCCAATCTTTAAAAGCTCCAATGCATGTCAGCGGAGTGGGGGGCGATGACTGGAACGCTGAGGGCTAACGCCATAGTGGGATTGGATGCCGTTCATGGCGGGGCTGAATGGTGAGGAAGACCCTCATGCCCACGGGAATCCGGCACATGGAGTTGAAAGGGAGTTGAAAGGGGGTTGAAAGGCTTCGGGGATCTCTTAAGAGGCCCCCCGGGAGTTTGGGGGGTTCGGGTTTTTAGGGTGTTGGGGTGTAACCCTTAAATACCCCCTCTCTCCAGCCAAAAGTGTTATGGCATGGTGGGTTTGGGTGAGTGGGTTGAGTTACAGGCTTGTATCGGCTCTCGTGCTGGCAATGCTACTGCTACCCTTGCTAGCGCCCTTCGCGGGGTTCGTTGTGCCAGCTAGTGCTCAACCTCAGGTCTTCACCATAACATCTGTCCTAGCAGTGCCTGAAGCCCTCCTAGGCTTCTACCTCAACTACACTCATGCTAGGGTTGCTGTCGGGCTTACAGGTTTAACCCTAGACTTCTACGTTTCAGCTGATGGCTCGGCGGTTATAGGTGCTAGGGACGTCCATATAGCTAGGGTTACGGTTACAGTTGATACCAGGGATGTCTTCGGTACCCTAAAGCTACCGGATAACACTACGCTATTCAACCTACTGGGCCGCTCTACGGGAACCCTATTCGTTAAAGTCTCAGACGGCTTTAGAGTTGTTGTTGCAAGCGTACCCTTCGACCTAAGAGCATCAAGGCTATTCGAAGCCCTAAAGCTGTCCAAGACGAGGCTAGCATTCTACAACAACACAGAGTTTGGTGTCACAAGCGCTACAAACCTAACAATAGACCTTAGGCCCTACGGGCTAGGCATCACACTAGGAGAGTTCGATTACAACATTACAAGGCTTGTAAGCGAGGAGCACGTGTACAGGCTGATAGAGTACAACAGGATACGTGACACTTACGAGTCAGACGTAGCCACATGGATAGATCTGAACTCCTACGGCAACTACTTCACGGTCAACTTCACTAGGTTAAGAGAGTTCCCGCTGAACAACCCTGAGAGGACGGCAACCTTCATGGGCGTTACCTTCCACTACGAGGACTTCATATTAGAGTACTTCGCCGGACGCTTCCAGGACTACACGAATGCCATAAAGGTTGATGCTGGCAGGCAGGTTAACACTGTTCCCAGAGACTTCACGAACGAGGTTGAGGTTAGGTTCAGCCTAGCATGGCCTAGCACTAGGACCGTAGACATATTCCCGAGCGTGGGCGTGCCAGTCACAGGTGTGAACAGGAACGTGGCTGGTGTTACAGGAGAGCTTAACGTAGGTGATACTATAACCTTCTGTCTAAGGAACTTCCCGAAGAACATGTGGATATTCTGGGAGGCTTGGGTTTACGGTGTAACACTATCACCAAGGCTATACGCTGTTAACGTAACATATGGTTGGGGATTCATGACCGACGCTGAAGGTAGCGCTTGCCTCACGTTACCAGTGCTTGCCACCCAGTATGGTGGTAGGGTTATAGCGTACACGTTCATGACCGCTAACGCCACCCTAGGGCCCTTCAGGGGAGCTCCTGCAACCAACACTACGACCAACGCTGTATGGAGGGAGGCTATCAAACCACACGTCTGGATATGGTCGTTCGACAATACAGGTGCGATAAGCACCAGGCCTATAGCCCCAGGATCATACGTCCTAGTAGTTGGTAGAGGTTTCATAGCCGAGCCTCTGAGGTTCGAGCTTGTAAGAGCAGCTGATGGCGTCAAGCTAGCTGATCTAACGATAAGAGGTACGTGGACCGGGGTTCTCGGTAACGGTAGCTTCGCAGCCATAGTACAGCTCCCAGTAGAAACACTACCACCAACTCTAGATGGTACAAGTGTCTACGTTGTCGTTAGGGGCACTGTTACCGAGACCAACGTTGGTAGAACCGCTAACATAGTGCCACCTGGAACCGCCACCCTGACCCTAGACTATGATGGTGGTGCAGCAGCAGTCTACATAAACCCAGATCCCAGAGCTGTTAGAGTTAAATCACCGTTTGAAGTGAACATGATAGTCCTCGGTGGAGATGTCTTCCCACATGCCGCAGTATGGGAGCCTGTGGGTAGGAGGACTATAACTGTTGAGGCTATAGGCCTTAACATAGCCCTGGCTGTCAGGGCTGTGAACGTAACGTTTATAAGCATCGATACACGGACACCCGGCCTCAC
>JAPYWV010000131.1 GCA_028276165.1 Acidilobaceae archaeon | reverse complement strand
GTGAAGTAGAGCTCCGCGTACTCCACCAGTAGTGGGAAGAACCCACTTATCCTCCTCGCACCCCCCGTTCTGATAACAAGATCTATTGGCGGCATCCTCCGCTCAAACCCCAGACTCCCGTGTTTAAGTTGTGAGAGCTCCCACCACACGCTATAACACAACCCTACATGGAGTACCCTCCTTCCACTACTGTACCTTTCAACTAGATCCTGGATCTTACGTCTCGTCCCATCCGGGATTAGAGTTAGGTCACCTGATACAACCAGTTTAACGTCATACTCATCCAGGAGCCTCTCCCTCTCAAGATCTACTATAGCTTTATCGAGTACCCTCAATAACGCATTCCTCTCATCCACATCCCTCTTCACACAGTTATCGTAGCTCATAGCGTATACGGTCAAATACCTTACATTGTAGTCGAAGAGGTACCTAGCAACCTCCTTAAGCTTATTATATCCGGCTTCATAGGCATCCCTAATAGTTAGACCCCTAGACCTAGCCCACCGTCTATTACCATCAGGTATTATACCCACATGTAGTAGCTCATTCATACTCATATCCTCTCTTAAATCAGCCTAGACTCTCCTACTACGCCTTGATAACATAGTTAGCCCTAGGGGGTTTAAAAACAATGTTATCTGGGAGATCGACGTGTCTAAAGTCTGAAAGGGTTAAGTTAGCGATGTCAGGCCTAGTTCCCGGCTAGCTGTGTTTAATTTCATCCATGGATTTCACTAGAGATGATATGCGACGGGGGAGTTCACTCTCACATCGTGTAAGAGTGAGTGTTCTGTTTAATAACCAGCTATTTACCCATAGGGAATCCCTCTCCTAGTGCTAGGGTGGGTGGGTGTGGGGGTTCTAGGATCAAAGGTTTTGGTAGCTGTTGGCAGCGTTAACCCGGTTAAGGTTAGGAGTGTCAGGAGGGTTCTCTCGAGGTTCATGGATGTGGAGGTTGTACCCGTTGATGTGCGCACAAGCGTTCCAAGGCAGCCGGTGGGCTCTAGGGATCTAGTGTTAGGGGCTCTGGAGAGAGCCCTTGGAGCTCTCAACATGATCCCCCGAGCTCACCTCTCCGTGGGAGTTGAGGCCGGCCCTATGGAGTTCTATACTAGGACGGGTTTTCTCGAAACCCAGGTTGCGGTCATAGTTGATAGGGATTGCAGGATCTCAGTGGGCCTCAGCCCCTCCTTCGAGCTAGATCCAGAGGTTGTTAAGCTCATGTTGATGGGGGAGGAGTTATCGCAAGCAGTTAGGGTTCCGAGAGGCATAGGCGATATAGGGGAGATGATAGGCTACATAGGCTACATTACACGAGGTTTGATAACAAGGCAGGGTTTAACGGAGGTGGCAGTAGCGATGGCCCTAGCTCCTAGGCTTCAGAATCCAGGATGGCTGTTAAGTGTGGAGGAGCTCGTGGGAATACTAGGTGTTAAACCGTTATACGAGTGTGTGAGAGTGGTATCCTAAGCTTAAGTTGAAGCCCTCTTGGGAGAACGGGTTTGAGGTTCAACATCACACAGGTCGCATGGCTATGTCGCGCTTGGTGCTAGTATGTACCTAACAGTACTTCCATCGGGGCTTTTGAAGTTCAACTCTAACGGTTTATCTGTTGAGAACATTAGCTCCACGGATTCAGCCACCTTACATAGGTTTAATGTGTTCTCCAGGTACGATACATCGTATTTCGCTCTAGAGGGGTTCCTAGCTTCGAGGTTTATGAGGGCTGATGATTCCCTCGTCAGCCTAAGGGTCACCTTTGGCCCCGCCTCCCCCATGGACCTTAGTACTATTTGGTTTTCATCAGCCTCTACCTCCACTATGTCTGAAACAGCTTTTATATCCGAGATCGCCTTCTTCAGCACATCGCTTATAACCACTGCTTTAACGTCGTGCTCAAGCTCCACCTCTCCTAGCTCTTCAACCGCTACCTCAAGGTTCGGGAGTAGGAATCTCCTGATAACAGCTCCTTCAACACTTACCAGAACCTTATCCTGGGCTATCACCATCTCTACAGGGTTACCCTTCCTACCCTCTAGTATATCCTCTAGAACTCCTAGATTAAATCCTGCCTCTACCACCTCCCTATCCTCCTCTATCTCATATTCCAGGAAAGCCTCCCGGGGCATGTGAACCTCAATGTAGGCTACCTTTGCGGGATCCATACCCACTATCCTTAAACCAGTTCTTGTTAACGATAACTTAGCCTCATCCAGTATCTTCGATAAGGCTACTATTAGCTCCTTGAAGGTCTTAACATCCGGGTACTTGATCCTAGCTATAGGGCTCTCCACCTCCGCTTCAAGACTCACAACCTACACCCTCCTGGCTACTAATCTCTAGGAATACAGGCTTTTAAAGCAGTTCAGCTAGACTAACTCTAATGCTATAGCTGCAGCCCCTCCAAGCCCGTGGCATATCGATGCCACCCCCCTGGTGCCGCCCTTCACCTCTAGGACGTTTATCAGCTCCAATGTTATCCTAGCTCCACTAGCTCCCAACGGGTGGCCCAGGGCTATAGCTCCACCGTGGACGTTGAGCCTCTCATATGGTACACCCAGCATCCTGTTCATAAGGAAGCTGTTGACCGCGAAAGCCTCGTTATTCTCCCAGAAGTCTACCTTATCAACACTCCACCCTATGCTGTCTAAAAGCTTCTTCACGGCATATATGGGGGCTACCGGGAACTCCCATGTATCAACACCTACATAGGAGTGACCCACAATCCTAGCTTTAGGTTCTAGGTTAAGCTTTCTAACAGCATCATCTGATGCTAGGAGTACTACAGCAGCGCCATCGCTAAGCTGGCTTGATGTAGCAACGGTATGCGGGCCCTCCTTTGTGAAGACAGGTTGTAGAAGTCTTAGATCCTCAAGCCTCAAATCCCCCCTGATACCCTCATCGTAGTCTAGGATAACCTTTCCATCCTTCACTACTGGAATCACATACCTCCTCATAACCCCAAGCTTCCAGGCTAAAGCAGCTCTCATGTGGCTCTCGAAGGCTATCCAATCCAGCTCCTCTCTAGGTGCCTCGTACTTCCTAGCAGTCATATCAGCCTCCTCACCCATAATATGGCCTAGAAGCGGGTCTAGGAGACCATCGTAGACCATAGCATCGTAGACCTCACCCCTACCCCTGTTCAGGATGAAATGGCGTACACCCCACCTGTAGGAGGCTGGTATTATGAAGGGGGAGTTACTCATAGACTCCATACCGCCAGCGATGACAACATCGTAGGAGCCACCGGCTATATACATAGCCCCCGTGATAATAGCTGCCATACCGCTAGCGCACACCATGTCAACGTTCATAGAGTCAACACTCTGAGGT
>JAPYWV010000129.1 GCA_028276165.1 Acidilobaceae archaeon | reverse complement strand
CCGCTACTCCAAGCCTTCAAAGAGCATAGAGGAGGGTGTTGAGGGCCTCGTACCCTATGAGGGTAGCGTTGTAGAAGTGCTAGCGGAGATCGTAGCCGGGCTTAAGGCGGCTCTAGGGTATGCTGGAGCACATAACGTTGAGAGCTCCTGGAAAGCAAGGCTTGCGAGGGTGACAAGTGCTGGTATTAGGGAGGCTAAACCCCACGATGTAATGCTCTAGCCAGCCCTAGACCTAAGAGCGTTAACTATGACCTTCGACCCCTCAACAATATTCTCCATCTTCGTTGCAAAACTAATCCTAACATGATCCCCCCCTATGAGCTCCGAGAAGGCAGTCCCAGGTAGGACTAGGACTCCGTGCTCGTACAGGAGGTAGTAGACTAGATCCTCAACACTCATCCCAGTCTTCCTAAGGAACTTTGAGACCCTTGGGAACATGTAGAACGCACCCTGGGGCATGTACGCTTCAATGTACTCGGACTCAGATAGCATGTTGTAGAGGACCCTAGCTCTCCTCTCAAACTCTGCTACCATCTCCCTAACAGGGCTCCAGTCACCCTTAAGAGCTGCTATCCCAGCCCTCTGAGCTATGCTTGGAGCACAACTGTACACTGTAACCGCTAGATCTAGCATCGACGGTATCACCTCCCTTCTAGCCACAAGGTAGCCTAGACGCCACCCTGTCATCGAGAACGTCTTCGAGAAACCGTTAATGTATACGACGTGATCCCTCCAATCCTCGAGCTCCAGCACACTCTTGAACTTAACCCCTCCGTAGAGGAAGTTATCGTATATCTCGTCTGATACCAGTATCAGGTTATTCCTAACAACTATATCGTATAGCTCCTCGAGCTCACTAGGCCCTATCACCGAGCCCGTGGGATTGTTGGGGTTGTTTACGATTATCATCCTAGTCTTATCACTAACAGCCCTCCTGATAGCCTCCAAGTCGAGCTTGAACCCGTAGCCTGGCTCGAAGACCATTGGGACGTAGACAGGGGTTCCCCCGAAGAGTTTGACGACCTGAGCGTATGCGTAGTAGCTAGGGTCAACCACTATAGCCTCATCCCCAGGCCTTATGTACGATGCTATGGCCACGAATATAGCCGTCTTAGCCCCCGTGGTTACTATAACCTCCTCTGGGTCAACATCAGCACCATACCTGGTTCTAAGATACCAGGCTATAGCCTCCCTTAACTCCGGGATCCCAGCTGTCTCAGTGTAACCTGTGAAACCCTCGTCGAGAGCTCTTTTAGCCTCCTCCCTCACATGGCTTGGTGTTATGTAGTCGGGCTGGCCTATACCAAAACTTATAATCCTCCTACCCTCCCCGCTAAGCCTACGTGCTAGGGCTAGGAATGTGAATGCTGTCTCACCCTTAATCTCCCTAAGCATGGGTTGTAGGTTTAACGTAGGCCCCTCCTTCAAGTTAAAACACCACCTAGCATTACTCAGCGGGAATACTTAAAGAAAACGTTTCTCTAAAAATCCCACCTATGTTAAACGCAAATTAGCCCTACCAGCCCCATAGCTGGGATAGGTGCTAGTAGGGGGATGCCGCAACTCGACATCAAGATTAAAAGGTTCGTCAGGGAGGAGCTAAGGGTATCTGATGTCAGGTTTACGGTTCTAAAGCTTGTATCAGAGGAGGAGAGGCGTGTCTCCGGTGACCCCCTCGAAGTTACAGCTAGAATCCTAGAGGAGGAGTCTAAAAGCCAGGGTTTAGACTACGTAGTGGTTGAAGTTCAAGGGCAGGGCTTTAAAAGTGTTGTAGGAGAGGGTTCTAGGAGGGGTAGTGGTATAATCTTGTACCCGAAGCCCGCTCAGCTTAAAAGAGTTGGGATTGTGAGGGTTCAAGCACTGAAACCTGCGGGTAACTCGGGCTACTATAGGTTTAATGAGAGTGATATCGAGTGGTTTAGCGTGGATGATGAAAGGGTATA
Organism: Acidilobaceae archaeon; assembly: GCA_028276165.1. Taxonomy (GTDB): domain Archaea; phylum Thermoproteota; class Thermoprotei_A; order Sulfolobales; family Acidilobaceae; genus DSZV01. The sequence goes on along the minus strand of JAPYWV010000129.1, from coordinate 1,403 downwards.
CGTTTACGATGCAGAGGTAGAAGCGCCACAAGACATCGTGTTCTTGGTGGTTGATACAAGCGATGGGAGGAGTATAGCTAGGATACAACGTTCTTCGCTACCCCAGCAATCCTATCAGCCTCAACCTCAACAAGGTCAATCAACTGAGAGTAGTGAGTCCTAGTAAGGTGGAGGAAGTAACCACGTTTAGTGAAAGGCCCCCTACCACATATGGGGCATACGAGAACCCCGTTCCTCTCATCCCTCAACTGCATACCAACATGACGGATAGCATCAACAACATGCCTAGCTAGAACCTTGCTATCAAACTCCTCAGGACCCATAATGCCACTAGCAATCCTAGCAACGTAATCGGCGATCTTCCACCTAAAGAGGCCTCGGCGGGCCATACCGCCTACCCAGTTTTATATATTAACTAGAGGATATAAATACTTATATGAAAACTCTAAGGACGACCCGTCACCCCCCGGGGGTGCTAGCGGAGAGCCATCCTAGACTCCCAGCTTCCCCAACTCCCTGTCGATCGCCTCCAACTGGGGTATCTGGGCTATGCTAGGTGCTGTGATACTTACAACTATGGCGTTCTCATCTGGTAGGAAGCTCCACTCGTAAGCTATACTAGCTTTAGGCGAGGGCCTTACACCACGTTCTAGGTAGTAGTAGGCCTCCAAGGATACACCTTTAGGACTCCAGGTTAACGTGAACCTATCCACCTTATACCTACAGCCTTCCAATGCGACCATCTCAACCTCCAGTAGGGGTTCCAACGGCTCGAAGTCTATTGATTCAAGCTCGTAGCACCCTACAGCTCCAAGGTAGCTGAGCAGCGAGTTCACTATACTCCTCCAGCTCTCAACACCATAGTATATGAGCTCCTCAAAGGTGCTCTCAGCCTTCTTATCGCCACTCACAGCTAGTAACTCGCCGAGGCCCGCTATATCGCTAGAATAGTCTGCTAGGATGCTGAGAACCTGTAAAACAATGTTTGCAACGTTAGTGTTAAGCTTCTCAGCTAGCTTTCCAATCTTCTCGTAAACCCCGGGGTCGACCTCAAGCCTTAACTCAACAGGACCCCCCTTGGGAGCCTCACTCAACCCCAGACAGCCTCCAGTTAAGCTTGTTAAGACAGCCACCCCTAATATTCGATGCCCCTAATGCCACTCAAAGTGTTTAAAGGAGTTAAAGGAGATTCCAGCGTGGGGAGGGACTTTGAGCGTTATAGTTGAGGCTGTTAACCTTGTTAAGAAGTTTGGGAGCATTGTGGCTGTTAAAGGGGTATCGTTTAAGATAGAGAGGGGGTCCGTGTACTCGCTCCTCGGGCCTAACGGGGCTGGTAAGACTACAACTATAAAGATGCTTAGCACACTACTCAAGCCCACTAGTGGTGATGCGTACATAGCAGG
>JAPYWV010000036.1 GCA_028276165.1 Acidilobaceae archaeon | reverse complement strand
TTATAGCCCATCCTGCGACAACAATATAAGTTCTATGCTCGGGACCAGGTACTGTATGGAGAATACCTCCCACTAGAGCAGCAGCACTAGTCGCAGCCCAACCTCCCCATATGAAGGAGAGGAAGACGAAGAAAGATCCGAGGACCCCAGCTATAGCAGCCATCCTGAACATCATAGCGATAGGCGTTTCACCCAACGCTATCACGAATCTAACCCAGCTATACACATATATTGTTTGGAGGAACGCACCTATGAGAACCAGCCATAGGAGACCCAGACCGTACCTTATAGCCACAGACGGCCCTAAAATGAACTCACCACTTCCAATCGATGTGCCAAGCGCTATTACCCCTCCACCCCATAGGATCAAAATCTTCTTAGACCATGTAAGCTTAGGGACTTTGAACACCTCCTCCGGAGTAGGAAGCTTTTCAACAGTCTCTACCGATGACGATCCACTCAACTCAACCACCTTATTCGTTCAGGAATAGGTGAGTGGGGGGAGGTTACTTAAATATTTTTACGTTTCAATACCATACATCTATTATACCATACATCTATTTGATGAAGTCTATGTAAAACGATGAGTAGAACAGGAGGAGGTTATGTAGCGGGTTAGGGGGGCTAGCCTGTAGCACTACTACCAAGAGGTTTTGTAAACGGGAGTTCATCTCATTAATGGAGTGACGGAGGTGAGGGCCTCTCACACAGTGTTTAATTACGGTTGCTGGAGATTGTGATTCAATAAGCTTACGACACCTTATGAAACTTGAGGTCTGAGGTTGGATAAGTCATTGAGGCTTGTAGGTTGAGTGGAGGAGTTCACTACCTCTTTCTCTTGTTTCGTTAACATCGTATAACCTTGGTAACTAGAGGCTTAAGGGTTAAGCTTCTAATTGGAGTTTAACTCTTGAGGCTACTCTTCTTAAAGCTCTCATTGTGAAGCCCCATAGCACTAGGCCTCCTGGGAGCTCGAAGCCTAGCACTACCCCTCTCCTAGGGTGTCTAACCTCCCTAGGCTCTCCTAGCACGTGGTCTAGGTTGATCCAGCCTACGAAGTCTACCTCGCTACTGGAGGGCCTAGGGTCTATGGGGCCCTTCGGCCTGGCTAGCACTACAGCCACCCTCCTAAGACCCTTGGCTGTGCTCTCTACACCGACTACCCCTAGGACCTCCACCATACTGGGGTGCACGTAGGACTCCTCCCAAGCCTCTCTCAGAGCCGTGGCTACAGGGTCCTCCCCAACCTCTATGGAGCCACCTGGGAGTGCTACATCGCAAGCCCAATAGCTATCAACACTACAAGACTTCCTAACAACCAGAACCCTAGCGGGGTCACCCCATACCAGGGCTAGCACAGCCGAGTCTACATCCAAGCTCCAAGGCTCACCCCGGAAACCTCAAGGGTAGCCTGCTTTCAACTCCATGCACCGGATTCCTGTGGGCATAAGGGCCCTCCTCATCAACCTCAGGCCTGCCATGTACGGCATTCAATCATGCTATACCCTTAGCCCCCAGCGTTCTCGTCATCGCCCTAATTAGCTAGTACGCTTTAGAACTTTTAAACCTTGTTTAAGAGCAGATGGCAAGCCTCAGAGCGGGCCTACTCTTCACCACTCAAGACCCGGATTCCAGATCCAATCATCGGCCTCAAGGTTAAACATGGTCTCCAGGGTTAAAAGCGTCAACGGTAAAAGATTTATACCCTCCCACCGCACCTAACTACTAGAAGGAGGGTGGGCCCGTAGCTCAGCCAGGCAGAGCGGCGGAGCGCCGGGTTAGCGCGTCGAAGCTCCAGACCCGTAGGTCGGGGGTTCAAATCCCCTCGGGCCCACCACACACCAAGGAGGGCTCCTACACCACATAAATATGCCCCCCGCCACCCCCAATACTGGGGTCTAAGGTTTGAGTTCTAACGAGATGCGATCCCCGGATACCGGCTTAGAGAGGTTTAACGTTGTTGAGTTGAACGCTAGCTACTACATCTCAGACGATCTACCCCCTATGCCTCTTGATTCAAGCTTCGACATCTACGTTAATGGTGGCTATGTAGCCACCCTTGTTATGAGCCCTTCTTGGGTTGAGGAGGCTGTTATAGGGTTTCTTGTAGGTGAGGGTATGGTCTCGTTTGACGGGATTAGGAGTCTGGATGTTAGTTTTGAATCGAAAGCTGTCAGCGTTATCGCTGACGGCTTCAGGGGTAGGAGGAGGTTTTTCTTCGACGACTGTGTAGCCCTAGCATCCCAGGCCTCCGTCGTGAAATCTGATCTCAGGATCCCCAGGTCTGTCCTGGAGGTGTTATACGAGGATTTTGATTCCAGGAGCTCTGGTAAGCAGGGGCTACAGGCTACAGGGCTCTACGACATTAGAGGTAGGAGGGGTGTGGTGGCATACGATGTTAGTAGGTACTCCTCCCTAGCTAAAGCCCTAGGCTACGCTATCAAGAACAAATACGACATGGGGGGGAGCGTTGTGGTAACAAGTGGTAGGGCCTCCGGAGACCTAATAGTGATGACAGCTAACACGGGCATCCCCGTGGTGGCGACAACCAAGAGCCCCATATACAGTGGGTACGTAGCCGCCATAACATACAAGGTAACCCTCGTGACAATATCGAGGAGGGGTGGTGAGGTTAAACTAAGGGTGCTCACCTACCCGGAAAGGGTTGTAGACGGATGAGAATCCTCCACCCCCCAGTATCAAGAGTTTTTAAACTCTAGAGTTAGTAGAGGGGTTAACGGTGTAATAGCTTTTGAAAACAACTATAGCCAGGTTAAAGGAGCTCCTAGGTAGGGGTAAGATTGTAGACGACCCTGCTATAGTCAGCTTATACTCTAGGGAGCCCAGCGGTTATAGGGGTAAGGGTCTGGCTGTAGTGTTCCCTGAGGATGTAGGTGATGTATCTAAGCTAGCTTCACTCGCCTACAAGCATGATATCCCATTGTACCCCCAAGGTTCCACTACTAGCCTCTCCGGCTCAGCTGTACCTGAGGGTGGCCTTATAGTATCATTTGAGAGGATGTAGAGGGTTAGGGAGGTTAACGTTCTAGACTCTATAGTTGTAGCTGAGCCGGGTGCTAGGCTTGGTGATCTAAACTCCATACTAGCAAGCTACAATCACATGTTCCCCGTTGACCCCGCTAGTGTTAACATTGCAACCGTGGGGGGCGCTATTGATAACGGGTCTGGGGTATGAGGGGCGCTAAGTATGGTGGTATGAGGGATTAGGTTTTAGGGTTGAAGGTTGTCTTAGTCGATGAGAATGGCACAGTGCTGAATCTAGGTTGTAGAACTCTGGTATGTCGTAGGGGTTTTGATCTAGTAGGTTTAATTGTTGGGAGTGAGGGGACACTAGCTCTAGTTTCAGAGGCCACCCTTAGGATTACCCCTCTACCGGAATCCAGTGTTACCATTCTAGCCTTCCTCCCAGACATAGATAGCTTGATCGCTGTCTACGAGGATCTAAAGTCTAGCGGTGTTCAAGCAACAATACTGGAGTTCATGGACCCTAAGACTGTTAAGCTAGGCCTTAGAGCGTCAGGGTTCAGGGATTACGTTGAAGGCTACATGATCCTAGCAACCATAGACTGTAATGTTGAGGCCGCTGATAGGATAGAGGGTTGGCTTAGGAAGCTAGCGTTAAGCCGTGGAGCTCTCAAAGTCTACACTGCTAGGAGCCTTGATGAAGCTGAGGCTAAAGGCTTATTCTCTATAAGGAGGAGCCTCGTACCATCCCAGGTGCAATTGGAGGCTTTAAGATACCCTGGTAGGGAGGTCGTAGTGTACATAGAGGATATATCAGTACCGCCATCAAAGCTAGCAGAGGCGCTTAGAGGAGTAGAGGTTGTGAGTAGCGAGGTAGGCCTAGACGTTTACGTTGGAGGGCACATAGGCGATGGAAATACACACCCCACGGTCGTAATACCATTAGATGATGAGAGGTTGAAGAAGCTTGCTGAGGAGTAGCACGTAGAGGTAGCAAAGCTAGCATTAAAACTAGGGGGTACAATGAGCTCAGAGCACGGGATAGGTCTTAGGAAGAAGGAGCTCCTAGTAATGGAGCTAGAGCACATGGGAAGCCTAAAGGCGTTAAAGTTAATGAAGGAGATTAAAAGGATGTTCGATCCAAAAGGCTTGTTAAACCCAGGTAAGATCATAACATGAAAACTTTTAAAAGCAGGTTGCTATAAGCAAATTGGGTGTAAAATGGTTAACGAGCAACTCACAATCATAGCGGCCATAGTAGCATCGACATTCACAATATTAGCCTCAATCATAGCCAGCCTTACAATCCTATACAGGGGTATTGGGAGACTAGAAGGTAGAATAGGAGGTGTTGAGGGTAGGATGACAGGTTTAGAGGGTAGGATGACGAACTTAGAGAATAGGATGGCAGGTTTAGAAGACAGAATAACAAGCCTAGAGAATAGAGTGACGAGCTTAGAAAATAGAGTGATTAGTTTAGAGAATAGGGTAGCTCGCTTAGAGGAGAGGATAAATGTGATAGAGAGGAGGATGGACGCTTTCATGCTCTTCGGGGGTTCACTACTAGGTGTTCTTACGGGTAGGAACCTTATTGACATACCGTCAGCAAACTTCCTAGCAAGCATCCTTAGCTTCGGGGTTGGTGGTGGTAGATCTAAGTATTACACCCAGGAGGAGTACGAGAAGCTTAGATCCATACTGTCTAAGAAGATGGAGGAGATAACGTGGGATGATGTTAGGGAGCTTAAGAGGATAATTGGGTTGATTGAGAGGGAGGTGTACGAGGAGCATAAGATTGATTTAGTGGATACGCTGATGAGGGTTAAGTTCATAACGGCTATGTATGAGGGTTACCTCTTCGTTAAAACACATGGTAGGAGGGAGGGCGAGGCTAAAGGATGACTGGCTTGTGAGCTCCACCGTTTAAAGCACGGGCTTAAACCTGTTATCCAGTTATCGTATACATGGTGTGATTTGGGTTGAGCGGTAGGGTTATATTCCACGAGCTTCTCACCGTTGAGGAGGCTCTTTCAAGGATCTTCTCTGTTGTCGATGTCAGGCCTCTTGGTGTCGAGGTTGTCGGCTTGAGCGAGGCCTATGGTAGGGTTTTAGCTGAGGACATCTACTCACCCATTGACGTCCCACCTTTCGATAGGAGTATTGTTGATGGTTTTGCTGTGAGGGCCGAGGATCTATTCGGTGTTGACGAGCTTAACCCCGGGGAGCTCCGCATCGTAGGGCTCGTCGAGCCTGGTGATAGCACTCTCCCCAGGGTCGGCCCCGGGGAGGCTGTTGAGATTTCAACAGGAGCCCCCGTGCCCCCCGGTGCTAACTCCATCGTTATGGTCGAGTACACCAGGAGGGTTGGTGATAGGGTTCAGGTTTTCAAATCCGTTGTACCAGGCGAGAACATAGCGTATGCTGGATCGGATATAATGATGGGGGAGCTCGTCCTACGTAGGTGTACCAAGCTTGGCGTAAGAGAGCTGGGGGTACTAGCGGCTATCGGGCTGAAGAGCGTAAGGGTCTATAGAAGGCCTAGGGTTGCAGTCATATCAACTGGTGATGAGCTCCAAGAACCGGGTTCACCCCTACAACCGGGGAGGATATATGATGTTAACAGCTACACTATAACAGCAGCACTCCTAGAACTTGGAGCTGAGCCTGTAGCACTAGGCATAGTCGGGGATGACGAGGCGGAGATGGAGGAGGTTATAGGTAGGGCTGAGAGGGAGTATGATATCGTGGTTGTATCCGGTGGGACCTCCGCTGGCCTAGGCGATCTCGTCTACAGGGTCTTCTCGAAGCTAGGCCCTCCAGGCATCATAGTTCACGGTCTTAAGGTTAAACCTGGTAAGCCAACAGTCATAGCGGTCTCCAGGAGCGGTAAGCTACTAGTAGGCCTCCCAGGCTTCCCCAGCTCAGCTATGATGATATTCAACCTCATAGTTAAACCCATCATAGCTCGTATGCTATGCCTACAGTACCCTGAGGTAACAGTGAAGGCTAGGCTAGCTGTGAGAGTTGAAGGTGCTAGGGGTAGGAGGGGCTTGTACCCCGTAAGCCTTGTCGACGTTGGAGGCGGTATTGTAGCCTACCCTCTACCAGCGGAGTCCGGGGCTATAAAGGTTATAGCTATGGCCGATGGCTTCATAGAGGTTCCAGAGAACCTAGAGTACATGGGTGAAGGTGAGGAGGTTACAGTTAAGCTATTCTCACACCACTACAGGCCAGCTGACCTGTACGTAATAGGTAGCCACGATGTGGGGCTTGATAGGATCACACCACTACTAGGTCTCAACGTCAAAATCATAAACGTTGGATCCCTAGAAGGCCTTAAATCCGTCATCAGGGGGGAGGCCGACATAGCCGGGATACACCTGGTAGACGAGGAGACGGGGGAGTACAACATACCATACCTTGAAAGGTACAATGTTAGGAACGCTGTGCTCATCAGAGGTTACATGAGGGAGCAAGGCCTCATAGTTGCTAAAGGTAACCCCAATAACGTTAAAGGGCTTGAGGACGTGGTGGATAAGGGGTTAACGATAGTCAATAGGAATAGGGGTTCGGGGACTAGAGTTCTACTGGACATGAAGCTCAGGGAGATAGCCAGGGCTAGAGGTTTAACATTCGAGGAGCTCGTATCCAAGGTGAAGGGTTACTATTATGAGGCTAGAACGCATACAGCTGTAGCCGCTGCAATCTCACAGGGGAAGGCGGATGTAGGTGTGGGGATTAGGGTGGCAGCGGAGCTCTACAACCTCGACTTCATAAGCCTAGGCTGGGAGTACTACGACTTCCTAATACCTAGAGATAAGCTGGGAAAGGAGCAGGTCAAAGCCTTCATTAGGGTTCTGAAGAGCCCTGAGGCTCGTAGGGAGTTGGAGAAGCTAGGCTATAGGGTTCCAAGCGATATAGGGGAGGTGGTCTGGGAGGGCTAGAATGCCCTGGTTTAAGGTGAAGGTGGTTTACGGTAATGAGCACGTGCTCCACAGGGACCCTAGGGGGTTACATGTAGAGAGGCCTGAGAGGCTCCAACTCGCCATAGAGGGGCTCTCAGAGCTCCTAAGCTCAGGTTACGCTTCCATAGTAGGATTACCCGAGCCTGATATCAGCTCAGCTCTCCTCGTACACGAGGATTACTATGTGGAGTTCATTAGGAGGGAATCCTCCAAGGGATTCCATTACATCGACGGGGATACATATGTCAACGAGCACACGTTCAAGGTAGCGTTAGCCTACGCTACAGCATCGAGGAACACGGCTCTGAGAGCGGTAGAGGAGAGGGAGCCGTGGATTATACTCCCGAGACCCCCAGGTCACCATGCTGGTAGAGCTGGTAGAGCTATGGGAGCTCTAACCCAGGGCTTCTGTATATTCAATAATGCCGCCATAGCCGCTAGAACACTACTCAACATGGGCTACAGGGTCCTAATGGTGGATTTCGACCTACACCACGGCAATGGAACCCAGGAGATATTCTGGAATGAGCCCAGACTAGTACACATAGACATACACCAGCACGGCATATACCCTGGGACTGGGTATGTGGATGATATTGGAGGGGAGGGTGCTGAGGGTACCAAGATCAACATACCACTACCAGCAGGATCTGGAGACCCCGAGTTCTCATGGATACTAGACAATGTGGTGTTGAAGCTCATCGAAGCCTTCAAACCCGATGCTATCGTGGTATCTGCGGGGTTCGACTCGCACAAAGATGATCCACTTGGAGATCTAGAGGTTACAGAGGAGACATACTGTCGCTACGGAGAGCTCCTGGGAAGACTACTACTTGAAGGTAAGCTGAAAGCTCTCATAACAGTCCTAGAGGGAGGTTACGGTGATAACCTTAGAAGGGGTATTAGAGTTTATTCTGAGGCCCTCATAGGGCTTAGGGAGTGTGGGAGGGTTGAGGGGAGGGCTCCTCCAAGTAGCGTGGTGAAAGAGTTGAATGCTGTAGTAAGCCGGTATTGGAGCTTCGAGATAGCATGAATATCCCGTCCCAGGCTGGAGCGGGGGGTACCAACCTTATTATAAGCGATATTTTAAAGGTATCGGCTGGAGAGCGTTAATCATGGGGGTGTCATAGCGGTGGTCTACAAGTGGTTTCCGCCTAGGGAGGTTGTCTACTCTAGTAACGTCTACGAGTTCATGGAGAGGTATGGTTTTAAGAGTTATGGTGATCTTGTTAGGAGGAGTGTTGATGACTACAAGTGGTTTTGGGGTAACCTGCCTGGATGGCTTGGTGTTGAGTGGTTTAGGGAGCCTAGGGAGGTTGTTGATCTCTCTAGGGGTGTTGAGTGGGCTCAGTGGTATAGGGGTGGCCTCTTCAACCTAGCCTACAATGTTGTTGATAGGCCTGTTAAGCTTGGCTATGCTGGTAAGGAGGCTTTTACCTGGGTTGGCGAGGATGGTATTGTTAGGAGGTATACCTACGGTGAGTTCAAGGATGAGGTTGATAGGTTTGCATCCTACCTGAGGGAGGTCGGTGTTAGGAGGGGTGAAGTGGTATCGATATACGCTCCCATGATGCCCGAATCCATTGCAGCCATGCTCGCAGCCATAAAGATTGGGGCTATAGCTAGCCCCATATTCTCCGGCTTCGCACCCCCAGCTGTAGCCGAGAGGCTTGCCCTAGCGGAGTCCAGGGTTATGGTTACAGCTGACGGCTACTATAGGAGGGGGTCCCTCGTAAGGCTTAAGGATAGCGCTGATGAGGCTGTTAGGATAGCGGGATCGATGGGTGTTAATGTTGAGAAGGTCGTGGTCATCAGGAGAGCTGGTATCGATGTAAACTGGGTTGAGGGGCGTGACGAGTGGTACCACGATGTTATAAAGGGTAAGAGGAGGCCCCCTGAGCCTGAGGAGGTAGACCCAGAGGAGCCAGCTCTACTACTATTCACCTCTGGTACGACTGGGAAGCCTAAGGGGGCTGTAATAAGCCATATTGGGGCTCTACTCCAGCCAGCAAAAGAGCACTACTTCAACCTAGACATAAAACCCTTCTCTAACGACAGGCTCTGGTGGATAACCGATATAGGTTGGATGATGGGGCCATGGCAGGTTATAGGGGTTCAGTTCCTCGGAGCAACACACCTCATGGTCGAAGGGGCTATAGACTACCCTGAGAGGGGTAGGGTTTGGAGGTTGATTGAGGACTATAAGGTTACACACTTCGGGTTCGCAGCAACAGTAGCTAGGATGCTTAAGAGGGTTGCATCAGATCTAGTCGAGGAGTACGATCTATCCAGCTTGAGGGCTTTCGGTAACACTGGTGAGCCCATAGACCAGCCTACGTGGATGTGGGTTATGAGGGATGTTGGCGGGGAGAGGAGGCCCATCATAAACCTTAGCGGTGGCACCGAGCTATTCGGATGCTTCCTCCTACCATCACCTGTCGTACCGTTAAAACCATCAACACTATGGGGCCCTGGTCTGGGCATGGACGTGGATGTGTTCGATGATAATGGTATGCCTGTTAGAGGTGAGAGGGGATACCTTGTAGCTAAGAAGCCTGCACCTAGCATGACTAGGGGTCTATGGAGGGATCCGAGGAGGTACATTGAGGTGTACTGGAGCAGATTCCCAGGAGTCTGGTATCACGGGGATTACGCTTTGATAGACGAGGAAGGCTTCTGGTACATACTAGGTAGAGCTGATGACGTGATAAAGGTTGCAGGTAAGAGGATTGGATCAGCAGAGCTAGAGGCTGTAGCAACAAGCCACCCCAACGTGGCTGAAGCTGCATGCATAGGGTTCCCACATGAGGTTAAAGGTGAGGTTGTAGTGTGCTTCACAACACCAAAAGGTAGAGTCGAGGATCCAGGGAGGCTAGCGGAGGAGGTTAGAATGCTCATAGCTGAGAGGCTTGGAAAACCCTTCACGCCCGAGAGGGTGGTTGTAGTCGAGGAGCTCCCGAAGACTAGGAGTGGTAAGATAACAAGGAGGGTTATAAGGGATCTAGCCTACGGTGTGGAGCCTAGAGAGCTAAGTGTTCTAGAGAACCCTGAGTCCATAGAGAAACTAAGACCCATAGTAGCTAGGGTCAAGGAGGAGATTAGATGAGGAGGGAGCTCCTAGAAGCAAAGGTTAAAGAGATCCTAGGAGAGAGCCCGGGAGAGGTTTTGGAGCTAGAGGTGGGAGGTTCCAAGAGCATAATCATGTCAACGAGCTCGTACGAGCTAACATTTAGGTGTAACATGGAGGGGAGGTGCGAGGTAATGCTAAGGTACGCTGACAACCCTGCTGTAACCTGTACCACGAGATGCTACGAGGATCCAACATCAAACCTTGATAGAGGGCTCCTGGAGGAGCTCAAGGCTAGGGTTGAAACCCTAATAGGCTCCCTGAGGGTGAAGCTGTTAAACCCAGAGGATCTAGGCTAGGCTCCCATTTTAAAGTCTAGAAGCTCTATAGGTTGAGATGGGGTCTCTGCTGGTTGAGCTCTACGTGGGCACCTCAGGGTGGCTCTACGACTGGAACCTAGGGGGTAGTCTTGAATGGTATGCTAGGAGATCTGGTTTAAACGCTGTAGAGCTAAACTCCTCCTTCTACAGGATGCCATTCCCATCCCAGGTTAGAAGCTGGAGTGTTAGGGGTAGGAGTCTAAGGTGGTCTGTTAAAATCCTCCAGTACATCTCACACTACTACAAGCTATCCGGGAGAGCTCTAGAGCTCTGGGATAGGTTTAGGGGCTTGTTCAAGCCCATGGAGGATCTCATAGACTTCTACCTACTACAGCTCCCACCCAACTTTAAATCAAGCGAGGAGAGTAGGGTTAAACTATCTGATTTCGCTAGAAGTACTGGGTTGAAGTGGAGGTTAGCTGTGGAGTTTAGGCACAAGTCCTGGTTTAACGAGGGTACGGTGAGGCTGTGTAGAGACCTGGAGGTAACCCTGGTCTCTATAGACTCCCCCATAGGGATGGTAGTGTGGAGTAGTGGTAGCACAGTCTACCTCAGACTACATGGTAGGAGCGAATGGTACCTCTACAACTACAGTCTCGAAGAGCTAAGAGAGCTAGGCAGAGCAGTACTAGAGCTCAAGCCGGAGAAGGCATACGTGTTCTTCAACAACAACCACTACATGCTAGAGAACGCTAGAACAATGCTTAGAGTACTAGGAGCACTTGGATCAAGCGGAAATACAGGCTAAACCAATTCTCATCAACTCACCTTCACCTTAAACTACTTCACTTATAATAGCCTGAACGGCATTGGAATGAGATCAAACTCGTTGCCATTTCATCCGAAGAGGGTAACCGTACGAGGCCTCCTCTACGCGGATACTATCTGCTCAAGATAGTATGTAGGTCATAGCCTTTCTAGTAACTCGTTAAGTTTCATCACAACTACGTTATACCTAGGCCCCACGTTCAATATATCTTTATCCTCAGAAGCTACGGGTGTATGGAGCTCGAGAGCTAAAGCTATGTAAGCTGAGTCATATACTGTTATGTTATTATTTACAGCTATATCGACTACTTTCTTGAAATCGAGATCTTCGAAACCATATACGTTTAGCTTATTAGCAAGCAATTTAATTACGGAACAGAGCTCCAAAACATCTTCTACGCTTAACCTATGAAACTTTCTGTATTCTTTCCAAAAAACATTACACGTCTCATAAACTGTGAGATCGAGTATTATAAAGCGGTGTTTTTGTGCTATTTCTAGGAATCGTTTGCCCGTCATAACTACTAATGGTGCGAACACACTTGCGTCGAGAATGTACATTTTGTTTACCTTTCTCTCCGCTCCTCATCGATGATCTCTGCGAACTCTCTTACATCTATTTTCCCTTGTAGCCTTACCTTTAACTCTTCAAGTCTTCTCTCGAGATCTTCTGTTTCAATTCTTTCAAGCTCCTCTAGCAATTTCCTCCTAATAAGCTCTGGGATGTTAACGCCATACTTTTCAAGTTTCTCCTTCAACCACCTGGGGATCCTTACGCTTATAACAACACTCATACACCCTCTCCTCGTATACAACTAGTATACAAAGCTTAAAGCTTAATAGATAGCGTCATCGGAACTCTACACATCTAAAATAGTAGTTGTTAAATGAGACGCTTAACACCCATGTGTGGAGTGTTTTAGGGTTGTATGTTTACATGTTTTGAGAGCTCCTGTATTGTGTATTCTAGTTTTAGCCTTCTTAGTGTTGACTCCCTTGGCACCCCCCTCTTATCCCATCCTCTCTTCTCATAGTACTTCCTTAGCATCCATAGGTACTTCTCGTAGTCTAGCTTGCTCCCAGCTATTGGGCCTTTTGTTAGTGGTTCTTTGAACCACCTTGCTGGTGGTGTGTCCATCTCAACACTCCACCCTCCCAGCTCTCTTATCCATAGTGCTCTTATCAAAGTGTATATCCTGTCTGCAACCTCGTAGTATTCATCGAATGTTATGGGGTATCCTGTTGCTGCCTTGAAGACCTTTAGGTACCATTCTAGGTTGAAGCCCAGCTCTACCCATGGGAATCTGCAGCCAACCATGGTCTCGAATATGCCTCCTCTAATCCTCTGCATCTCTATCAGCTTATCCACCTTAGCCTCGCTGTAATCGAACCTCCCTGTTCTAACCTCCCATGCTATGATCCATGCATCCTTGTGGTGGGCCCCTATCGGTGATGTCCCGTATGCTAGGGCCATTGCTGGTGCTGCGTGGCAGTCGTAGGCTGATATCTCAAGGCCTTTAACGTGCATAGCCCACTCGTGGGACCCCCCTCCTAGCTTCTCAGACATCCTCTTAACCCCCTCTGCTAACAGCGCACCCAAGCCCCTCCTATAGGCTGTATCCACTACCAGCTCCTCAGCCCTCCTATGGTCACCCCACTCTATCCCATCCCTCAATAGCTTCCTCTCCGTAGCCTCCATCGCGAAGCCTAGGACTGCTCCAAGCGATATGGTGTCGAGGCCCAGCTCGTCTGCAAGCCTGTTAAGCTTGGATACGTAGCCTAGATGCCCTATGCCTAGGTTTGAGCCGAGCATGGCCACGTTCTCGTAGTCGAGCTCCGCCAGAGCCCCCTCATAGTCTCTAACAACGTTACCACATGGCATAACGCATATTGGGCACGACCTCTGAGCCACCTTAGCCGCCTCCATGGAGTAGCCGTCTATCATCCTCCAGTACTCGAATACACCCTCCCTGAAGTTGTATGATGGTAGTACTGAGGCGTTCTGACTCCACTCTATAGTCATCATGGTACCCTGTCTTACCCAGAACGGGTACCCCTCCTTACCCTTAATATCCTTAGCCGACTCTGTGAAAAGCCTCTTAACCTCCCTAGGCTCGGCTAGCGGTGGCTCCATATCACCTATGGCTACTATAGCTTTAAGCCTCTTAGAGCCCATAACAGCACCCATACCAGGCCTACCACCAGCCCTACCCTCCTGTGATAAGACCACAGAGTACTTCACAAGGTTCTCTCCAGCAGGGCCAATGCATATTACTCCAGAGCTCTTACCATAAACGTCCTTAATCCTCCTCTCACAAACACCAGCAGTAGTACCCCACAGGGCTTCAGCTGGTAGCACGTAACCCCTACCATTCTCAATGTAGATGTACGAGGGCCTCCTAGCAACACCCCTAATCACGACTCCATCGAAACCAGCCTTCCTAAGGTTTGTTGCAAACAAACTCCCAATATTACCATCACCATAGCCACCCGTCAAAGGGCTCTTAGCGGCAACAACAATCTTACCAGCGTTAACAGCTGAACCAGAGAGAGGTCCGCCAGCGAATACAAGAAGGTTATCGGGGCCCAGGGGGTCAGCACCAGGGGGCATGAACTCCCAGAGGATCCTAGCAGCAAAACCCCTACCACCAATGTAGTCCAAAGCCCACTCCCTAGGATACTCCCAAACCCTAACATCACCACTACTAAGGTCAACCCAGAGAATCCTACCCCACCAGCCCTTCAAGGGGAGAGCACCCCAACTCAGGGTAACGAGGTAACCCTGGGGAGTATAAATAAGCGTACGTACAAGACGATAAAACCATAACTAGACGACCTAGAGGTGGGGAGTAGCTGTGGAGGTCGAGGTTAGAGTCTACGGGAGGCTAGCGGAGATGCTGAACGTTAGGGTAGTAAACGTGAGGGTTAACGGGGAGACCACGTTGGGGAGGGTGCTAGAAGAGCTTAACAGGTTAAACGCTGGGTTCACGAAGACTATCATAGGCGAGAATGGGGTTGTGAAGGCGGGGTACATAGTACTGGTTAACGGTGTATCCGTAGAGAATGTAAATCAATACAAGGTAAAGCCCGGGGATAGGGTTGACGTGCTACCACCAGCGGTAGGAGGCTATAAGCCGAAGTAGAGCCTGGAGAAACACCTTCCGCTGGGTTCCAGACGATATCGTCTTCGTGGAGGGGATACCTAGGACAGGTGCTGATAAGTTTGATGAAGAAGTTACCTAGGGAGATGTTTAAGAGCCATTATGCGGACGAGCCGAGTGGAACTTAAAGGTATGTCGGCTGTAGCCGCCGGACATGGAGGAGGAATAGGGAGGGCTGTAACCTTAAAGCTCACTGAGGAAGATGTGAAAGTAGTGGTTAAGTGGGTGGAGAAGCTATACCGGTGCTAGCCGATCTATCAATTAGAAAGGGCTGTGAGGGCTTGTTCGGAATGTTATGAGAAGCTTCGGCAAACTCGATATACTTGTAAACAATGTTAGGCTTAGGGTTACTCTACGCTCCGCTACCCGGCTACCAACCGGATACTAGTAGGGAAGGCGTTACCTGTTGTAAGCGCACTAGCAGACAGCTTAAAGCTTAATAGTGGAGTTTGAGAGGACATATGTACACTTGGGGGGAGTTTGAAATCCGTTATTGAGGTTGAACACGTTTATGATCTAGAGCTCCTCACATACCCCTCCTTCGCCCTCCCTCTCTTCGATGTTAGTGGATTGGGGTTG
>JAPYWV010000128.1 GCA_028276165.1 Acidilobaceae archaeon | reverse complement strand
TAAAACCCCCAGACCCCCTACGTTCCCAAAGTTAACACAGAGAGACCAGGACGGGGATCACAGCTAGGTTACCCCCAGGTCTAGGGTAACCCTGGGGAGTGAGGTTTTACCATCCCTCTTACTATCCTCTCAACGAGCCCTATGTAATCTCTCGCTTTCTCCATTAAAGGTCTATGCTCCTCCTCATACGTCAACCGTAGAAGCAACCTCCATGGAGTCTACTCCTAACATCAATGTAGTATGATGCTAGACTAGAGGCCTCGCTTTCGCTAAGGCCTGCTTTTATGAATGCTTCTTTGACGAAGGATCTCCAGGATAAGCGTTTCCCCGCTAACGGTATTTCCGTTAGCGGGGTTGGGCCTTGGTGTGGGATCACTAGCTTCCCCACACCTCATGGGCCCCAGTCGAGCTCAACGCCATAGGGCTCCCATCTGAGTAGGCCTACCAACAGCCCCCCTCACCGTAGAGCGGATCAACGGGGGGCTGTACCCATTAATCCTCTCCCCTCCGAAGCTTAAATACTTATTGTTTAGCTATAGAACTGTGGCAACCTCCCACACTGTTCTAGCCTAGGTCTTTGACAGCTCACCCAACACCATTACACCAAGTATCTACAGCTATCTAAATCTACCGTCAGCTCCGTAACAGCCTTTCGGTGGTGTAGCCTCACCTAGAACCTTGAGGGTTAAAGCCGTTGTTGCATGCCTGACAGCAGCCCAAACCTTCTCAGTAGCATCAAAAGGGTTACCTTTCTCCAGGAGCTTGTAGGCTTCCGTGAGGTGGTTTCTAGCAACGTCTAGGTGTTCCTCATAGCTACTCATAGACCATACCCCTACATAGCCACCGGTTAGCTAGCATGTTACACGTAGACTTTAATAAACCTCCCATCGTGGTGTCTACTCCGGTTATCAACGAGGGTTAACTAGTGTGGCTTAGGTGTTAGTAGCTAAATGACAGGCTGACACTAGGGGCCTAGAGCTCGGTTTCAAGCTAAGGTAATCCCCGCTATGAGCTATCGTAGGAGCTCCATACAAGACAGACAGCTTAAGAGATTGGAATTGGGGATTTCTACATTGAAAGCAGGATTAAAGGCTAAGAGGGTGATGGGAGCTTGGAACCTATAGCTTTAGAGTTTAGAGCTCTAGCTAGGAGCCCCTAAATGCATATAGCGTGGTCATGGCAGGAGTTACCTAGAGTGATGGAGAGATCTTATTGTTAGGAGTTCCTATCGAGGTACAAAGTACGTACGTGAGTGGAGTGAAAGATCTTGGATTGTACCACGTATACCTTAACAACGGATTCATAACGTTCATATATGTTGACAGATAGGAATCTTAAAGGGTTTAATGGTCTAAGAACCAACTAGGTGTTGCATAGTGTTTCATAGTCCCAGGTTTTACTTGATTCTAGCTTCGATGGCGTCACTAACATTAGCACTACTATCACTTCTACATTTCATACTCCATGTTAATGTTTTTCTTGACTTAATACCCCGTGATCTATGGGTTTTATTGGAGGTGTTCCTTCTACCAGCTGAGGGTGGTTCAGGTGTGATATGTCGTGATTTCAATCTCAAGGTTTACGCTATTATAGCTTCCGTGTTGGGCTTCATCTCCTACACAATGCTCTACTACATGACTACATGGTTAGCCTGGGTCTGCTTACCCTTGCAGGCTTAGGTACAAGCTCCTGCTACTATACATCCTGGGCTTGATTATACCTGCACTCAACGGTCTTAATGGTGGTTCGATTCAAAGCCTATACTATCCGGTCTACACTATACCAAACGTGTTACTGGAGGCTGGTTTTAGGAGTGTTCTATACTGTAACATACCCTATGGTGTGATACCAGGTTGGTTAGAATGGTTAATCTTACTCCAACCTACGTACATTATAGCTAATATAATCCTGGTGCTAACGTTATTGAAGGTCTACAGGCTCTTCAGGCACCGTACACTCCTAGCACCCCTCATAACGGCTACAGCTCCCATCGCCATATTAGCACTCTCCCTAGCAATATTCCTCTTAGCGCTCTTAATCTCACCATTCACTCGTGATGGTAATGAGTTTAACCTAGCTTACCGTGTAGGCCTGCTCGCAGCACTCCTACTAATCTTCCACCTATTCCTGGCAGCTCCGGTATACGGGGTACTACTATGGGGTTCACTGGCAATAGCGTTCCTAAAGCTTGCTAGAGGCAAACCATTATAAGGTTGCACACTATAAGGGCTAGGTGAACTTAAAGATCCTCGTAAGCGTGGAAGCCCCAGCAAAGGATGCTAGATTATGCCCGGAGCCCAAGCTACTCAAATTTACACTCTCCACGCTAGGTGCTGGAGGATATCGGGGGGCCTAGCCGCCTAGCCCCTAGCTAAAACCTAGAGGATGACGGGGGTTCGCTTAGGAAACCCTAAGAATAGGATCCACCCGTTAACCCTCCAGGCAGCGTTAGCACCCTTAATCCAAAACTACAAGCTTAGCCCTGGCAATGGGGGCCTAGCCAGTCAACATCCTCCACAAGACACTATTGTCATTGCTACCGTCATCGCTACTATGAATAATACTGTTATCATAGGGGCTCCTAGTGCTTACAGGGGAAACCCATAAGATACCCTAAACCTCGGAGCACCACCAGCCGTCCTATAGTATTAGGTGACCTCCGCGCCATGACTTTGGTTGAAGCTCCTTCTCGCCATACCAAGGAGTATTAGCCCTAGAGTGCCCCATAATAGTGCTCCGTGTATAGGTGCTATTATTATCAAGTTGATAAATCCAAGCCACATGGCTATGAATCCTATGGGGCCCCCGGGAATACCGCCATCCGGGCCTCCTGAAGGTGGAAGGTGTATCGCTATTGCGATGGTGACTAGTACTGTGGGGAGTACTAGTGATATGATTAGTGGTACTAGGAATCGCGATTGCCTCTCATGAATGTAGATGGCTAGTAGCGTTAGTATTAATGGTATCTGTGCTACCACCGGGAACGTGTACGGGAGTGTTTCTAGGAGGTAATGTCCTTTAAGTGTTAAACCAGCTTTACAGAGTAGTAGGCTCCTAAAACCAACCTCCATGAAAACACTAGGCACGGTGTACGCAGGATAGTATAGGCGAAATGGGAAATCCTCGAGACCAACGATAGCCGGGGCGGTAAGACCCATAACGTACATCAAGGGTATTAGAAACCTGTACCTAGGAGGTGTAAGATGCAGTAGACCAAGGCTAACAGCGTAGTATAGCGAGACGTAAAGCAGTAAACCTACGATAAACGCAGGCAATGTTAGAGCATAAGGCTCCCCACAGTAACTCGGATAACCTGGGGAGAAGAGGACCTCCAATACATAATCCCAAGGTGAGGGTCCTAAGAAATAGGGGAGGGG
>JAPYWV010000070.1 GCA_028276165.1 Acidilobaceae archaeon | reverse complement strand
AGGATAAGCTCACATGCCTTCTCTGCGTTCTTCTCCTCAAATACCGCGAATCCGTTACATGGAGTTGAAAGACCACCGTGATACTAAGCGTTATGCGAGGTTTAAAAATATGCTGAATCCGTTACATGGAGTTGAAAGAGGAATATAAGAGGAGTCCTGTGGAGAATGATAGATGAAATGGAGAATCCGTTACATGGAGTTGAAAGCACATTATGATGTGATAGATCAAATCCTCGTCAATGTCAACATTGGAATCCGTTACATGGAGTTGGAAGAGCGTGAGACGCTCAGAGAATGCAACAATAGGCACTGAATTCATTGCATGAGTTGAAAGTTGTATGGGATTTGAGGGGTTTACCATGGTACGTTTTTTAGTTTTAGTTTGTAGGCTAGGATGTTGGCTGTTATGTGTGCTAGTCCTGAGATGACTGCTAGTGTTATGAACATTGTTGGTGTTATCGTGTAGCCTGCTATGAGTAGTACTGCTATTGCTCCTATGTAGAAGTTTAGCTGGTCTAGTAGTGGTGCTGGTGCCCCTCTCTCTATTCCAAGCCTTCTTTTAATGAATGATGCTGTTATGTCTCCTGCCATCGCCCCTATTGATGTTAGTGTGCCTACGTAGGCTACCAGGATGTTGTCTAAGGCTATTGCTAGGAGGAGTGCTACTGTAACCCCGGCCGCTAGCCCTGCTATGAGGCCCTCCCATGTCTTCCCATCTCCTAGTAGTCTACGCCCGTCTAGGAACCTCAACCCCCCGTCTATGGGCCTCCTCCCCCTTGCTACTACTGGTGTTGCGTTAGCGAACATAGCCGGGATTATCGCTACTAGCCCCTCGTAGAGGCCGTCTATGGGTTTGAAGTCTAGAGCCACCTTAAATCCCCCCCTTCGACCTTGAATAGGAGTACCTTCTCCCACGGCTTAATAATCCTCAGCATGAACTTACCATCATCAACCCTGCTAGTGTAGCCCAGGACCCTAGCGTACCTCTCAGCAACCCTAACCCCGGGGCTTGATATGACCCCCGAGAACTCCGACGCCTGCCCCAACGCTAGACCCCCGGTGACCCTCATGAAGGCTAGTACTGCTGCTAGCATCCTCCTAGAGTAGATGTCAGGATCCCCCCTGTAGTACGAGTTAACAGTATCAACTACAACGTAGGAGCCCCTGACTAGGGCATCGCAAACAACCTTTACCAGCTCATCCAGAGTCCTAGCCACCCTAGAGCCCCCCTCAAGGCTGCGAGCGACTATTAGGGAGCCGGCCTCCGTGGCTACATAGATGGGGTTTAAGCCTAGGCTCCCCGCTAGGTTGAAGAAGTGGATTCCAATCCTAGTCTTCCCAGTCCCCGGGGGGCCGTAGATGTATACAAGCTCCCTGCCCTTCACAAGCCCTCTTATGAGCGGGTGTGACATCACATTACCTTAAACCTTAAACCAGGGAACCTCCGGGTGGGCCTCTCACTCCTCCTCCTAAGCTGCATGTCAATCTGGCTATCGAATAACGCTACGAGGTTCTTCAAGTTAACCTTGTTCTCCTCAACGATCCTCACTATACCAGGTGGTGCACCGTACTTCTCCAAAGCCTCCTTACCCTCACCTGTAGACCTGTACTTCCTCCTAACAGGGTCAACCTCGACGAAGCCAACGTAGGTTAAGGCTATAAGGTCGTTCTTCAACTCAGGACTGTGGAGGCCGACCCCAAGGCTTTTAAACTCGTAGCCTAGATCCCCTCCGAGATCCTGTATGTGTTTAACGATATCATGTAGCGTCCTCTCATGGAGGGGGCCTAGGCTGTCTACTATGTAGAGTAAGGCCATCTGCCTAGGGTTCTTGACAACCTTATCCCTTGTTACAACCTGTACGGTCACGATCTTAAGCTCCTTACTCTTCCCAGCCTCCTGCTTCGCTTGACCCTTCTGCTCCTCCTTCTTCGGCATAAGCTACACCAAGACTATTAATGTTGTAGTCTAGAACTTTAAAATTTAAGGTTTAATCGCCTGACGTAAAGCTGGTGTGGAGGGTGCGCTGGAAGCCTCTACTAGCGGGGCTCCTAGCAATAATCCTCATCCTAGGTTATGCTAGCTCGGCCCAGCAGGAGAAGGTGACTATTACAGGTTGGGTTATGGTACCAGCTGTTGAGAGTAGCGATAAGGGTGTCTTGATAAACATAACCGTGACCATAACGATACCGGGGTCGGGTGTCATAAGAGTTGTGGGTGAGAGGGGGGCGGGGACGGTAGGGGAGACTACGAGGACGAGCATGGTGATGGCCGTTAAGACTGGGAGCTTGTACGCAGGCTACTACTGGGGCTCCCTGGATGCAACCATAAGAATTGGGACCAGGGAGGAGGTTGAGGGGCCTAGTGGGGGCTTCGCCATAGCCCTCCTAACATACCTTATGCTTGTAACACACTCGAACGTGGGGATAAAGGGTTTCGTCGTAACAGGCGCTATATCACCTGATGGTCTGGCATCGAAGGTTGGAGGTGTGAGTATAAAGTGCCGTGTTGCCCAGGAGTCGGGTTACACGCTCATACTACCACTAGCTAACGTCAACAATGTAGGGCCACAGTGTAGGTCCATGATCCCCGTTGGAGGGCTCCTCTCCGGGCTGAGGAGCGTTAAGGGGGCTCCAGAGGTTTCCATAAAAGCCTCCTACCCCCTACCCGGGGAGTATAATAGGAGTATGAGGGAGACAGCTCAAAGGTACATAGGTGAGGCTGAGAAGCTCCTAGGAAACCTTAGGGGGGCGCGAACCCCGTGGACTCTAGAGTGGGTTGAAGGGAACATTACCAGGGCCAGGGATCTCGTGGACGAGCACCCTTACGCAGCGGCCAGCCTAGCATTCGTAGCCTACGTTGTAGCACTCCAATCACACTACTATGTACAACTGGAGGAGAGGGGTGTCAGGTGGGCTAGGGAGGAGATATCAAGGTTGAAATCTGAGGTTGAAAGGCTCAAGGGGGGGCTCGACTCAAAGCCTAGGAGCGGCTCCGTATACTACCTGGAGTTCCTAGCTACAGCCTACTCCAGGCTTGCAGACGCCAATAGCACGCTCTACAGTGTTGAATCGCTAATAGCCAAAGGGCTCTACACCCCAGCTGATGTGGCTCGAGATCTAGGCTTCGCTGTAGCGAGGCTCGACACCGTTAGGACATGGGTTTCCATAGCTGAACGTCTGAGGGAGGAGAAGCCTGTTATCAGGGAGGATCTCGCTAAAACCATAGCCCTAATCTTCGGGGACTACGTTAGATCAAGTGTTGAATACGCATCGGAGCTGGTAAAATACATGATTAGAGCCTACAACATCCCCGAAGAGGAGGCCGCATACTTGAACACATACCTCGACGTGGTTAGAGGGTTGCTGGAGAGAGCTGATAGGGAGGCTTCTAAGGGTAACTACCTAGCGGCTGTAGGCTTCTACAGGGAGGCTTTGTCAAAGAGCCTATCCAGGATATTCGTGCCACGTGATGTTACAGAGAGGGATTTGGTTGACGGGTACCTGTCGGAGCTCTCCAACCTACAATCCCTCCTAACCATAGCGATAGCGTCTAGGGGGCTCACTTCAGGTCTGGCTCCTGCGTACGCTGACTACGCTATGGTTAGGTATAGGCTGGGCGACTACGAGCTATCTCTAGGCCTGCTAGAGGAGGCTGTAGCATCAACAATACTATGGTATACCCTGGCGTTGAAGGCTGCATCCCTAGCAGGGCCCATAGAGGGGGTTGCATTGGCAGCTTCACCTCCACCCACTACCCCTGGGTCTAACGCTCTAGACTTCTACGTAGTGGTTACCCTAGCGATACTCCTATCATTCCTGTTAGGTGTAACCTTCTCCGCATGGCTCTCCTCTAGAGCTACCAGGTTCACCTGAGGAAGTCTTCTAGTGTAGGCTTCCTAGCAACGCTAGCCCCTTTGATCAACGGTGCTATAACCTCCCTGAAATCCCCTTCGAGCTCCTCACGCAACCCCGGGTTGTAGAGTGCAGCTGCCGGATGGTAGGTTACAGTTAGCATTACATCAACACCCTCCAGCTTAACCCTAACAACCCTCCCCCTAGCACTCCTAATGCTAGACCACCTAAGCCCCGCCATCTCGTAGAGGGTTCTACCAGCGATCCTACCGAGAGCAACTATAACCCTAGGTTTGATAATGGAGATCTGCCTTCTAAGATACCCATTGCAAGCCCTAACCTCCTCATCGGAGGGCTCACGGTTACCTGGAGGCCTGCACTTAACAACATTAGTTATGTAAACGCTACTCCTCTCAACACCAATAGATGATAGTAGGGAGTCTAGAAGCTTACCAGCTGAGCCTACGAAAGGCCTACCCTCAAGATCCTCACTCCTACCAGGAGCCTCCCCCACGAACATTACACTAGCGTTAAGAGGCCCCTCACCGGGGACAGCCTTCGTCCTGGAGGTGTGAAGAGGACACCTGGTGCAACCAAGTATCTCTGAGACTAGGATTTCGTACTCGTGCTCGTTCCCCTTGATACCCAAGCTACCCCCTAGGCAGATTCACTCAACGTACGGTTTAAAGGTAAGCACTCTATAGAACGCTCAACGGTCAATAAGAGTTTAAAAGGGGTGGGCTTAATCCCTATTATTGAGTAGAGTGGTGGCTTGGTATTGTGGCTGAGGAGTTTGTTGTAACCCCTTGGGAGGTTAGGGGTCGTGTTGACTACGATAAACTTATAAACATTTTTGGCACCCAGCCTATAACGAGGGAGCTCCTGGATAGGATTGAGGGTTTAGCTGGGGAGCTCCACGTGCTTCTAAGGAGGGGTGTTTTCTTCTCTCACCGCGACCTAGATCTAGTGCTAGACGACTACATTAACGGTAGAGGTTTCTTCCTCTACACCGGTAGGGGGCCCTCGGGCCCTATGCATATTGGTCATTTGATACCATTCATTCTGACTAAGTGGTTTCAGGATAGGTTTAGGGTTAACGTCTACATAATGATAACGGATGATGAGAAGTACTGGGACGAGCCTGGTATGAGCCTTAGAGATGTTAGGAGGTGGGCTTACGAGAACACACTTGATATCATAGCTGTCGGCTTCGACCCCGATAGGACCTTCATATTCCACGACATAGAGTATATTGGGAAGCTCTACCCGATGGCAGTTAAGGTGGCTAAGAGGATAAACTTTAATACTGCAAGAGCGGTATTCGGCTTCTCAGGCTCAACAAACATAGGCCTCATATTCTACCCAGCTCTACAGGTAGTCCCAACGTTCTTCGAGAAGAGGAGGTGCCTGATACCAGCAGCCATAGACCAGGACCCCTATTGGAGGATACAGAGGGATCTGGCTGAGAGCCTAGGCTACTACAAGACCGCAGCTATACACTCCAAGTTCATGCCACCACTCACAGGGCTTGAGGGTAAGATGAGTACTTCGAGACCTGAGACAGCCATATTCCTACACGATGACCCTAAGACTGTGAGGTATAAGATAATGAGGTACGCGTTCTCCGGAGGGCAGCCTACGGTAGAGCTACATAGAAAGCTGGGAGGTAACCCTGATATAGATGTGTCATTCCAGTGGCTTAAGATATACTTTGAGCCAGACGACGCCAAGCTTAGGAAGATAGAGGAGGATTATAGGAGTGGTAGGATGCTAACCGGGGAGCTCAAGGAGTACTTGATAGAGAGGATAAACGAGTTCCTAGAAGAGCATAGAGCTAGGAGGGAGGAGGCTAGGAAGCTAATCAACCTCTACATGTACGATGGAGAACTAGCTAGGAGGATGTGGAAGGAGGGGCCCTGGAGCTTAGATGAGATTGAGGAGAAGTAGATGGACTTTAATAGGCGGAGGGCGTGGTTACCAAGGGGTGTGAGCTAAAGTGTACCCCTATAGGTTAAGGGCTTTAACACTACACCTCTCAAGGGGGCTCGTTGAAGATGAGGATGTTGTAGAGGGTAGAATGTATAGGCTACTCGAAGCCAGGGATATCGTGGAGTCCAATGTTGGAATTGAGGTTGATAGTGTTAGGGTTACCCTACCCAACATTGATACTGGAAGGTTCCCCGAAGTCCTAGAGGTTATTAGAAGGGTTAAGCCCGAGGATGTCCTAGTCTCAATGGGCAACATTGGTAGTTCCAGTTCTAGGCTTGAGGAGATTGTTAAGGAGGTTGTCTCAAGCAACCTCTACGTGGGGGTGTTACTCGAGGAGCCTACATGGGATACAGCGAGGAGGATTTCCAAGCTCATCCACGAGATTGCAGAGGAGGATATAGGTGGTGCTACGAGGCTCGGTGTTAACGTTCTAGGTGAGCCCATATACACCCCCTACTACCCTCTAAGCTACTCCCCAGGTGACCAGCTTAGCCTCACAGCATCCCTAACATACCCCAACTACCTTAGGGATGCCTATCAAAGGGGTGGTGTTAGAGGCTTAAGCGAGGCTGTTGAAGCTGCCGGGTTGACAGCGTTAAGGAGTCTAAGTGAGGCCGCTAAGATTGTGGAGGCGACCCTAGGCGGTGTTGATCTAAGCGTTGCACCCTGGGTGGAGGAGTCATCTCTAGGCCTTGTTGAGACCGTAGCAGGGGTTAGGATGCCTAAACCTGGGTTCGCTATGGGCATCCGGGTGGTCAACGAGGTGCTCGAATCTACAGCCACCAGGATAAGCCCTACTGTTGGGTTCAACGAGGTACAGCTACCTGTAGCCGAGGATTTAAAGCTTAAAGCTAGGGTTAGCGAGGGCGAGATTAGAGCAAGAGATCTTGCAAGGCTCTCAGGGGTATGCCTAGCAGGGCTGGATCTGGTAGTGGTTCCAGCTGACGTTGAGGGTGTTGCAGGCCTGATACTGGAGGTTGCAGCCTACTCTAGAGCTAAGAGGAAGCCCCTAGGTGTTAGGCTAATCCCCCTCGATGGAGTGCAGCCTGGAGACGTAGTCTCCATCCCCAGGTTCGGGGATACACCGGTCATACCCATATGACTTATAAATACTTCTACCGTTAACAGTAAGAATGGGAGCTAGCCTTTGATAGACTACATATTAGTGTTAGATTTCGGAGGCCAGTATGCCCACTTGATAGTACGTAGGGTTAGGGAGCTGGGTGTTTACAGCGAGCTTTTAAGTGTTGACGGTACACAATTGGAGGTGTTAAAGGAGGCCATAAGGGGGGCTAGGGGTGTTATCCTAAGTGGGGGGCCTTCAAGTGTATGGGAGGGTAAGCATGATGAGATAGCTAGGATCATCATTGAGGAGGGTAAGCCTGCTCTAGGGATATGCTATGGACACCAGCTTCTAGCTAGGGTTCTCGGGGGCGTCGTGGATAAAGCTCGTAAGCCTGAGTTCGGGCCGACAATAGTCTCCATCAAGGCTAGAGACGACCCCCTGTTTAACGGTATAATCGAGACGATAGTAGTGTGGATGAGCCATAATGATGCTGTCCTAGAACCACCACCAGGTGCTAGCATCCTAGCTGTAAGCCAGGGTAGCCCTGTAGCGGCCTTCAAGTATGGTAACATCTACGGGGTTCAATGGCATCCTGAGGTTGTCCACACGATGTTCGGGTTAAAGCTAATAGATAACTGGCTTAAGATCGTTGGGGTTGAGAGGAGTTGGAAGCCAGAGGATATGGTGGGTAAACTCGTGGATAGCATTAGAGAGGCTGTAGGCGACGGCCTAGCCATAGCAGCGGTAAGCGGGGGTGTTGACTCGACTACAGCAGCTCTACTCGCCAAGAGAGCTCTAGGGGATAGGTTGATCCCGGTAGTCATAGACCATGGTCTACACCCTGCCGGGGAGCCGTGGGGTTCGGTGGAGTTGCTTAGGAAAGTAGGGTTGGATGTTAAGGTTGTTAAAGCAGATGATAGGTTCTTTGAGGCATTGAAGGGTGTTGTTGATCCTGAGGAGAAGAGGAGGGTTTTTGGTAGGGTTTACGCTGAGGTTCTAGAGGAGGTAGCGGAGCAGCATGGCGCTGAGTACCTAGTCCAGGGCACCATATACCCTGATGTTATCGAGAGCGGTGGGAGGCCCGGGTCTAGCATCATTAAGACACATCATAATGTTGCAGGGTTACCTAGAGGGTTTAAGCTTAAACTCGTAGAACCACTTAAATGGTTCTACAAGGATGAGGTTAGGAGGATAGCCTCCAGGATAGGCGTTCCAAAGGAGATAATTAGAAGGCAGCCGATCCCTGGGCCAGCGTTGGCAGTGAGGATTGAAGGTGAGGTTACCAGGGAGAAGGTGGAGGTGGTGAGGAAGGCTGACGCCATTGTAAGGGAGGAGATTGAAGCTGAGGGGTTACAGGACAGGTTATGGCAGTACTTCGCCGTACTAACAGCATCGAAGGCAACGGGGGTTAAAGGGGATAGGAGGGCTTACGGGTACGTGGTGGCAGTAAGAGCTGTTATAAGTGTTGACGCGATGACAGCCTCGATAGCGAGGCTAAAGTGGGAGCTCCTGGAGAGGATAGCATCTAGGATTGTAAGCGAGGTTCCAGGTGTTGTTAGAGTCGTATACGATATAACAAGCAAGCCACCAGCAACAATAGAATGGGAGTAGCAACCC
>JAPYWV010000081.1 GCA_028276165.1 Acidilobaceae archaeon | reverse complement strand
GAGTAACAGCTAATGCTCTTTCTTGAGCTCCTCCACATCTATAACGATAACCTCAGGCTCCCCCCTCACCCCCTCACCTCTCCCCTCCACTCTCTCCCCCTCACTCTTAAGCTTCTGTATGGGGCCACTCCACGTTTTACCACAGTTGCTGCACACGAAGGCCCCCATAACCGTTATTGTAACCCTACCATACCTATCGGGGATCGGTGAAACCAGGGTCCAGGTTCTCACAGGGCTTAAGGCTTTAGCCCCACACTCAGGGCACGTGAAGGGATCCTCTCTCCTCCTAGGCATGCACCCTAACACCCTTCCAGCCATGTATGGTCTCCCGTTAGCGTTTAAAGGGTTTAAACCCCGGTATGAACTCCTGGCGTTACAGTAGAGGATGCACATGTCCATGGAGGGTTTCATTGAGATCTACTATGAGCCTTGGAGGTGGAGGGTTTTAGAGGAGAAGAGGGGCCTCGCTATCAGGGTTATGGAGGTTCTACAGGCACAGTATAGGGGTTTGATAACCCATGGTAGTATTGCTAGAGGCGACGTCGATAGGGATAGTGATGTAGACGTAGTCATAGTAGACCCCCCGAGCCCCTCCTTGGTGGAGCTCACCCTGGAGAGGGGAGGGTTTAGGGTTAGATGGAAGGAGATAGTTCAGGCAACCCCAGCCTACACCCCCAAGGTGTACCTATACCTGGACTACGAGGGGCTACTTGTTGTAAGCTACCCCCTAGCACATCTAAGACCTAGGGAGAGGGAGTTCTACAAGTGGGGTGGTGAGTGTACCTTAGAGGACCTACGTAGGGGGGTTAGGGTTCCAGGTGTTGATAAGAGGCTTAAACTGATAGAGCCCACTGAGAGGGGTCATAGGGAGTCGCCTGTCATCGGTAGGGAGGGTTACGTTGCTAGACTCCTAGGCATCTCCGTCGAGACGGTTATGGAGAGGGTTAGGGTTTTAACGAGGAGGAGGGAGCATGGGAGGACGGGGGTTTTCCTTAAGGTGGAGCTCAACCCAGAGGATAGCGTGGAGGAGGCTGTAGCCAGGGTGGCTAGGGAGAACCCAGCTTTTAGGAGGATGGTTGGGCTTTAAGCCTGCTAGCCTTGGCTAACAGGTATTCTACGAGTAGCCTTACACCGTAGCCTGGTGCTAGACTCCTGTCAGGCCAGTAGCTTGGAGCTATACCACCAGCCTCATAGCCCATCCCCGGGCCCGCTATGTCTATGTGTGCGTAGGGTTTACCGTGGGAGAACCTTTCGAGGAATAGTGCTCCGTAGATAGCCCCGCCTACCCTTGTACCAGCGTTCGCTATGTCACCCACCATAGCCCCTCTCGTAAGCCACTGTTTATAGTCGTCCTCCATGGGCATAGGCCATAGCTTCTCCCCTGTTCTCCTTGAAGCTTCTAGGAGCTCCTCCCTAAGCCTATCATCTCTCGTGAAGAGCCCAGCTATGAGGGGGCCGAGTGCCACCACTATGGCCCCCGTTAGTGTTGCTAGATCCACTATCTCATCAGCACCTAGAGCTTTTGCAGCGTAGGCTATAGCATCGCCTATGATAAGCCTACCCTCAGCATCGGTATTGGTGACCTCCACCACCGTCCCATCCCACATTCTTATGATATCGCTTGGAAGGTAGGACTCTCCACTAGGCACGTTTATAACAGCTGGGATCAAGCCTACAACGTTGATCCCCAGGTTGAGCTTCGAGATAGCCCATAGGGCCCCTATGATGGCCGCGCCTCCAGCCTTATCAGACCTCATGTAAACTATCGATTCTCCAGTCTTAAGGTTTATACCGCCCGAGTCGAATACGACGGTTTTACCTACGAGGGCCACCGGGGCGCCGTTAGAGCCTTTGTAGCGTACCACCACCATGACAGGCTTCTCCTTCGAACCCATCCCAACACTAACGATCCCACCAAACCCCTCCCTAACAAGCCTATCGAAGTCGAATACCTCGACCTCCACGTTATCCCGCTTGGAGAAGAGCTCTCTAACAACCTCAGCCAGCCTCCTAGGTGGGAGCTCGTGTGGAGGAGCATTAGCTATATCACGTGCAAGGTACACACCCTCAACAACAGCTGTAACATAGTTTAGATCTAGGTCTCCTCTATCAACGAGAACCCTTTCAAGTAACCTCTTCTTCTCCCTAGTGAAAGCTTCAAGCCTATAGGAGGCTAGGAGCGCTCCTATAAGAGCTTCAACTGCTACATCGCGGTTCAACCTAGATAGCACTAGGAGGGTGCACTTAGAGCCCTCTACAACCTGCTTGACACCACTCGCTAACCCCCTCCTAGCATTCTCAAGCAGCCTAGACCACTCTTCATCAAACCTACCGATCCCAGTGTAGACTATAAGCCTCCCATTAACGTAGCCTTTGAAGATATCGCCAACACTAGCCTTAAAGAATCCGAGATCCGAGACCCCCCTAAGTTGCCCGCTGGGATCGAGATCTCTGATAACGTCGACCATAGGCTTACCATCAGGGCCTTGGAGCACGGGGACTACTATTGACTCGCAGGGGGGCTCCAGAGGGTTACCCTCATAGACCTCGACCACGGGGGGTTTAGTGTAGAGAACCAAGCTTCTACACCGTGAGGTTCACCACAGCTAAATCCTTTAAACCTAAACTTATACCATGACCGCTTCTAAACCCCACACATTGGATTCCAGCGATTGAGATTAGGGGTTTATGGGTGGTAGTGGTTTAACCCTACCATCTTCGAGCAGGAGCTCCGGCACTATCTCTATGTACTCTCCTATCAAGGACCTCCTTATCTTAGGTAGTAGTACTTGTTCTAGCTGGAAGTAGCCTGCGTAGCTGTTCATGGTAACCCTTATCCTCACAGGCCTAACCCCGCCTTGCTCTATCTCAACCTTCTTTATGCTTAGTGCTGATAGAGCATGCATATCCATCTTACCCCTGCTATACGGTATCCTCGCTCTACCCTCAGCCATATCAGTTCCATCCGCTACCTTGACTATGCTAGCCTCTATGGTTAGGGCGTCCACGTCCATCGCCGTACTGTATATCACGTTCATAACCTCACTTCTAACCCTGTAGATGAGCCTTACATCCTCTACTGGTAGTATCTCGGGTAGCATCCTGGATAGTATGTTGTAGGCTATGAGGGCTCCCGTGTACTCGTGGCCATGCCTGTGCACGGAGTTACCAATATCGTGTAGGTAGGCTCCAAGTAGCACTATGAGCTTTGAGTACTCGACGTCACCTACAATACCCTGAGCTAGACTAGAGGGGATGACGCCAGCTTCGAGTAGCAGGTTCAGTATCTCAAGGGAGGCTCCTGAGACAATTGTAGCGTGGACCGGGCCATGATCATTGTATAGGAGCCTCGTAACAGCATTAACGTTACTCATCCTAAGCAACTCCTGGATCTCAACATCTCTTACCATGTAATCCCAAGCCCTGGAGAGTAGCTTACTAGACCTAACATGAGCTTCCACCAAGTGAGGGCCGACAAGTACCATAAACCCACCAAGGGACTAGTATGGTGTAAGATAACCTTAAAAACATGTGTCTTATAGCGTGCAACCCCTCATTAGGATATAAAGGTGGATTGTACTAGAGATAAATCCAAGGTGCTCCTTTATGTCACGTCCAGGTGGGGAGGGCTCTGTGGGCCCCACTGGTAATGATATAGTAATAGGCCATGGTGGTTTCAGGTTCAGGATACTATTCTACAGGTATGGTTACACCCCGCACTACGCAGAGCACATAGTAGACCCCGTTGATGGGAGGGAGAAGCTTGTTCTAGCCATACCTCACACTACACCTGCTAGGGGTAGGATTCTAATCTTCGATCCCGAGGAGGGGAGGGTTGAGTGGGAGGTTTCCGTGCCTGGAAGCTCCGTCCCCAACCCCCACATGGCCCACATGATATCCGAGATCAACCCCCTCACGGGGTCCTGGGTTGAAGTCGCTAACTCTATGGGGTTAGAGCTCGGCGACATCATAGCACCTTCGGGGGATAACAGTTGGGTTGTCATCGATAGGAGGACTGGGGCTGTCAAACGTGTGGTGAAACCCGGTTTTAACGCTAGGTGGGTTCACGATTTAATCCCATCTGTTAACGGTGATGGGTTCATAGTCTCGGATTACGGTGTTGGCTTCTACAAGGTGCGCTTCGACGGCTCACCAGTCTGGGGCCCCCTGCTCGGTGATGGTGCTGCTAAGATCTCATTCGTAGAACTCGCAACCCCCAAGTGGCATAGCCCATCCTTTGGTGGCAGGTACATCCTAGTTAGGAACCGTGACGTGGAGGGGGTCTACGAGGTCGACGATGATGGTGGTATTGCATGGAGTTGTGCTAGCAAACCCGGGGGGGTCAACGTGTTCTGGCCTTTCACACCACACTCAGCCTTTAGGATTGGGGTTGCAGAGCTAGGGGGGCAGCTGACCATTGTTGGCTTCGAGGCTGGTGGGGGCATAGTAGCACTTGATAGGGATTGTAGGCCACGGTGGGGTGTTATGAAGGGCTTCTCCGTAACACCATCAGCGGCGTACAGGCCTACAAGCTTCGGGCTTATGGAGACAACACACGTGTTCCCAACACTTAGAGGGACTATAGGCTTCATAGACTGGAGTGGGAAGTACGGATCCATAGTAGGGGAGATACTGGAGATACCATACCACCAAACACTATGGTTCATACTAGCACAGGACCACGACCCAGGAGACACATGGTACGAGTACAACCCACCAGTGGAGACAGTGGAGTGGAAGGAGGTGAGGATAACAATGATAGCAAACCCGGGAGGCCCCCTAGAGTACGCTGTATACGGGACGAACATACCGTACCTGAGTGGCGTGACATCAAAATGGAAGCTGGTATCAAGAGGGGTGCTGAGCTCAGAGGATTACATGGAGGTAGATGCGAGCGGCTACACGTTCATCAAGGTAACAGGGAGGAGAGCGGCAACAGGGACACCCTCAAGCTGGAAAGTCATAGTGACGTTGAGGAGGTAGGAAGCATTAAGTAGTGGATGCAAG
This sequence comes from Acidilobaceae archaeon, assembly GCA_028276165.1. GTDB lineage: Archaea > Thermoproteota > Thermoprotei_A > Sulfolobales > Acidilobaceae > DSZV01. Next base: position 1,817 of record JAPYWV010000081.1, on the reverse strand, counting down.
CTCACAACACCTATGGTGACGATCAACATCGCTAATGGTAACCCCTCCTACCTCCAAACCCCCGTTAATGAGCTCCTCCAAAGCACCACTAGCTCTAAACACCTTCGCCTTGATGAGATCACGCTCGGAGAACATCTCAGGCAGTAGGCTTTCAAAGACTAATACGATTAAGGCGCCACTCACAGAGGATACGAGGAGGAGCGGTAGTACATATGACCCCCTCCCCGCATCCCTGGGAGGCTTTACGCCTCCCCCGAGCGGTTTGTCGGATCTCCGCTCGGACGCGCACACCTCATCTATTAATCGGATTCCCCATCCTAGGGGCATCACCTTTTCAGCTGGCGGGGGCCCGCCTGCCTAGGGGGCAACAACCCCCTAGGCACTAAGTGTCCTGTACCTCAACCCGAGCTTATATATTTTCATTCTATGTCCTAGCAAACTTCTTCTTCCATCCCCGCCTTGAAAGGCGAGGCTTTCAGTTGTAAACCCAACCCCCATAGCCAGACAACCGCCATGAAGGCTAGGTATAACGCTGAGTCGAACACAAGTAGTACTACGTAGGATCGTTTAACCCCTAGAACGTCGAGCAAGGGAGGTATGGTAGTGTAAGCGATAAGCTCCCCAACTCGAAAGAGTACAGCGAGAAGCCCGATTATGGCAATAGACCCTAGAAGGGTGTAGAAGATGTAGAAGAGTATTAGATCAAAGAGAGTTGAGATGAGGAAGTAGGAAGAAGTCCCCATCAACACTACACCCTCGCGGGTCACAGGAGCTCTCAAAGTAACACATCCTGTAGCCAGCCGGGGTGTAACAGGTTAAATATTTTTATTGTATAAAGTTTAGCGTTAAAACGTTGAAATGGAGTTACTTGAACATCAGCACTCTTACATCGATATTAACGGCTGTAGTAGGAGTGTATATTAAGAGGAGTGTATGTCTAAACGCTGATCTGGTGGTGAGAGTTGCACGAGAGTATAACATCATTAGGTGTTGAGGAGTTCTCCAGGCTGTACGTTAGCTTTCATAACCCCCTCTTCCCCGATGATAGGTTTGATGAATCCACCTTATGGGATCTAGTTGAGGAGTCTAGGCTGGCCTCCTCCATGTACGGGGTTGAGTTCTTTGGTGTTAGCGTGGAGGGCAGGATTGTAGGGCTTTTTCGATTTGCTAAGGCGCCCATCTGATGTTATTGATTGTAGGGTTGAGGTCGTGGGGGAGCCTCCTGGGGGGCTTTTAGGCGGTGTTATCGTCGACTACCTTGAGCGAAACTGCTCCAGACCACAGGTTATCGTGCCAGCTGGTCTTACAGCTACGATCTCCAGGCTTGAAGCTTCAGGTTATAAGTTGCGTAATAGGCTCGCTAGGCTCGCTATCGACCTCAAGGAGTTTAACCTGGATAACTTTAGAGTGTACATTGAAAGGCTTTCCACGGAAGGCTTTCAATTCCATTGTATGGATTCTAGTTATGAGGGCTAGCGCTAGGGAAGCATACTTCACGTACACCTTTCAATTCCATTGTATGGATTCCCGATTTAGTAAGTGTGTGTAGTGGGGAATTTGGGCTAGGTGCTTTCAATTCCATTGTATGGATTCTATTCCATTAAGCTCCCGGGTGGGGGCTCCATGTATATGGTGTAGGATCTGGTATTTAAGCTTTTCGCTCTCATCCCTTATCAGCTTTTCCCATGTTGTGGATGGGAGTTTCCATTGTATACTGTTAGCACACATGTTAATGGATATGGTGTCCAAGGGTAACGTATATAAGCTTTGGTTCACGTGAGGTTTTTAAGCTTCCTTTGGTGTACTTGTTATCTAAT
>JAPYWV010000126.1 GCA_028276165.1 Acidilobaceae archaeon | reverse complement strand
TAGCATACACCACAACCCTCAACCTTCAATAGAACATCCTCGTCACCAACTCTAGGGACCTCGATATCCTCTTCATAGAGAACATCTACACCCCCAAAACCCCTCATAACTATTGCCTTCAACTACGGCACCCTCAAGCTAAGCGAGGCTAGGGGTTTTTAAAAGCTAAAGGTTAATTAGGCTTAGGCTAGAACTGTAACTACGGGTGTGGTGGCCCGTCTACTATGGATGATGGTGAGGACGACTCAGGTGATAGTAGCCTAGTGGTGAGAAGGGCCCACGTTAGGGATGCTCGCCACATGTACATGATCCATGTTAGGAGCCTAGCTGGGGTTGATAGGGAGGGATTGGATTGGTTCAAAGGACTACTAAGGGTTAGATCTAGGAGGGTTAAGGCTCTAGTAGCGGTGCTCAACGGGGAGGTTGTAGGCTTCACTATAGCTTATAAGGGTAGGGATAGAGCTTACATAGACTATCTAGCAGTAGACCCCAGGTATAGGGGTATGGGTATTGGTAGTAGGCTCCTTAGAGAGCTTGAGCAACTCCTAGCGAGAGAGGGTGTTGAGGAGGTAGGCTTAAGTGTTAAGGATAGTAACATGCAGGCTCTGCAGTTCTACATTAAGAACGGGTATGTGGTTAGGGGGGTTGTCTTAGTCCTCTCAGCAAGGGTAGGCGATATAGCTGATGGGCCTCTCGACGGCTACAGGTTCCAGGTGGTTAAGGGTGGTGTTAGAGGGCTTAAGGTTAAAGTTATACCTACAACGTGGTGGAGCTCTCTAACAGAGGAGCCTGATAGGATGGTCTACGAGAGGCTTAGGGATGAATACACACTACTACTGTACAAAGGCTCTAGGCTTAAGGGGTTGGCGGAGTTCTCGCCAAGAAGGGTTATGAACATAGACTACATAGCCGTATCCTATAGTAGGCCGAAGGATGCTCTTAAAACACTTGTAAGAGCTTTGAAGGAGGAGGCCACAAGGAGGGGGGTTGAGGAGCTCGTAGTCTACATTGATGGTAGTAAGAATGGCCTGATAAATGCGTTGTTAGAGCTCAACTTCAAGACCGTAAGAGCGGAGTACAGGCTATCCAAGGAGCTTACTACTGGCTAGAGCTTAACCCCTCTTCGTCCAACTCACCATACAGTATCCTAAGCTCCTCTAGTGTTAGAGGCTCCCCTCTTTCAGCCTTCTCTCTAACCTCCCTCCTCTTCCTCTCCAGGAGCTCCAACTGTATACCAAGTCTCCTAGACTCCCTTAGATCCCTAAGCCTACCCAGAGCCCCTCTATACTCGTTGTAGAGTGAGTCGAGCTCCCTATTTATCTCATCAACCCTACTACTCTTATCACTTATACTCTGTGTTAAAGCCCCCACCTTGCTACTAAGCTCGTCCAACCTAGCCGCTATACCCTGTAACTGTAACCTGACACTCTTTATCTCCTCCACGACCTCGGCCATCTTGTTATTAAGATCCTTTAACCTTAGGAGTGTAGCTTTGTAGTCGGCTTCAAGCTCTAAGACTGATATCACGTGCTTTCTAGCCTCCTTAACCTTCATAATCATACTCTCAATCCTAGCGATCTCCTCTACAAGCCTCCTCTCCTCCTCAGGCCTCATGACAGTTGTCATCTGCCTCCACTCCAGCTCTTCTAACCTCTTCTGGAGCCTCCTCAAGCTAACCCTCGCGACCTCACCTTCCTTCTCTGCAAGCTGCCTAGCTATCCTAACATCCTCCCTCTTGTCTAAAGCCTCCTTTCTAACCTTATCCCTCTCAGCTTTAATCTCGGCCAGCCTGCTCTTAAGCTCCCTTAACCTCTCCCTGAGGGATTTAAACTCCTCTATTAGCCTCCTCCTCTCCTCTATCAGTCTCCTCCTCTCATCCCTTAACCTCCTTAGCTCCTCTATTAGCCTCCTCCTCTCGTCCTTCAGCTGGATAATCTTATCCTTAACCTCCTCGATCCTGGTAAGCAATTCGCCTTCACTATAGCTATGATCTTCTACCAATAGCAGGCACCCTGCCCCAGCATACTCCAATCCAATACCAGGCTTAAACTTTTAGTTTTAGGCTTAAAAGTTTATAGCTAAGAATCTCTGCTTATAACATCATAGTACTTGTACTCCTCCCCACCGCTGAGTATCTGTTGTATTTTAGCGTATAGAGCGTCTAGGGTATTAGGCATGTTAACAGATACTGGTATAATCTCGCCTATGAAACCGGCCTTGTAGAGGGCTGTGGAGAGGCTTAGCATAAGGGTTCTAGTGTACGGATCTACTGTTTCATCGGAATCCACCATGCTCTCTAGGAACCCCTCCTCGCCAAGCCTGGGTATGATCTCGTTTAGAACCTCTGGTAGCAGTAGATCAGCTTTACTCACAACGTTAACCTGTGGTCTCTTAAGCCTAACAGCTACACTTGATGCTAGGGTTAAAGCTGAGATTATACTAGAGGGGTTCTCCAGGAAAATAGCGTCTACTAGGAAAACCGTTAGAGACGGGTATCCATGTGTTAGAGCATCTAACACCAGCGGCCCCCCATGCCTGTAGGCGAACAACTCCATCTGACCAGGCGTATCGACTATAACGTAGTCAGGCTTGATATCCTCAAGCACACTCCTAATATCGAGAACGTAGTTTATGAGGGAGTCCACCGCAGCTATCAAAGCACCATTAGGGCCTAAACCCCTAGCCATGAACTCGTGAACTGTAACATACTTCCTCACGTCAACATCCGCATCGTAAGGTAAACTCTCAGCGGCAGGATCGAAGTTAAGCCTAGCAACAACAGGCCCAAAAGACTCTATATGGGAGGCTAGCTCTCCGGTAAGGGTACTCTTACCAGAACCAGCAGGGCCCACGATAACAATGAACTTCAACAGCTAACCCTATGCTAGAGTATAGAGCTCTAAAACTATTAAAACATGGGGGGATCCAGTTACGCAATTACATAGACAGAAGTATCGAGTAGGGATGGTAGTGTGAAGTATAAGTAGGGCCGGGAGCCGACCCACCCGCGTACATGTAACCCCGAGACGCGGGGTTGGTTCACGCGGGGTCCACTCTACACCTTGCGTCTAGCGCTTAAATCCCTTCATTAAACCCCTCTACGACCTTGCGGAGGTCTTCTTTGTAGCTATAGCTATCAGTATTTCTCTCTTAGTCACTATCCCTCTAAGGACTCCTCTCTCGTCTACTACTGGTAGGCATCCGATCCTCCTCTCCACCATTCTTGTGGCCGCTGTTGCTGCATCCTCTCCCACGGATGCTACTATGGGGTTTGGTGTCATTATGTCCTCTGCTAGTGGTACGAGGTACTTCCTTGTTAGTGTTAGCTCACCCTCTGTAGGTGATTCAACCCTCCTCTTTACGAAGGCTTGTTTCCCCCTACGTTGTAGTACTAGGGGT
>JAPYWV010000125.1 GCA_028276165.1 Acidilobaceae archaeon | reverse complement strand
CTACTCTACACAATCAGGATTCTAGAATCCTCCAGCCCGCCCCCCAAGCCCGCCCATTAAAGGGGAACGTGAGCTGGGTTCAGACGTTGGCGAGGCGGGGGGTGATTAAATATTTGCCCCTATCGATACATTATAAGCTTGGAATTAAACCCCGCCTCCCAACGGGACAAACCGTCGTGAGACAGGTCGGTCTCTACCCGCGGGGGGTGCTGGCCGCCTGAGGGGAACGTGCCCTTAGTACGAGAGGAACGGGGCGCGGCGGCCTCTAGTGTACCGGTTGTCCTGGCGGCAGCGCCGGGCAGCCACGCCGCAGGGGGTAACCGCTGAAAGCATCTAAGCGGGAACCCCTCCCCGAAAAGAGGCGGCCGTCCGCTCTCTCCGGGGTTGCCCGGGGAGGGTGGCGAGGGCTCCCGTAGAAGACGGGGTTGATGGGGTGGGGGTGTGAGCCCCGAGGGGGTTTCCCCCGAGGGGTTCAGCCCGCCGCTCCCAATCGCCCGAGGCTGTGGGCTGCCCAGGGGCTGGTTGCATGGTTTTACGTTTGGGGGTCTTAGGCTGGTTGGGGTGTGCTCTAATGTGTGGGTTTAGCGGGGTTCTCCTTTTGGGTGGCGCTCCTGCCTCCTCTTATAGGGTTTTGTTTTCCTCTCTGTTCTAGTGTGGGGTGTCTTGCATGTTTGGTTTGATTGGCTTGGTTGCTTATAGGTTTTACCTTGTTCTCCCCAGTTTCATTAAGCTCCTCCTTGTCTCACTCCTCCTTGGAGTTGTTGTGTTTCGTGGTGGTGGTTTTGTTGGTTGTAGGTCTCGTTGGGGTTTCCTCGTTTTCCCTCTAGGTTATGCTTCTGTTTTTAAGGTTCTTGTTTTCAGGGTTTACGGTGTCCTCGATGGCTTCCTTGGGGGCTCTCGTTTTCTGGATGTTGGTGCTGGTGTTGGTGATAGCTGTCTTTATGCTTTGAGGCTTGGTGCTTCTAGGGTTGTTGCTGTGGAGCCCGACCCTCTTATGGCTAGGCTTCTTAGGTTTAACCTTCTGGTTAACGGTTTTAGGGGGTTTGGTGTCGTTGAGGCTTGTGCTGGTGGCCTCTGCGCTCTCGTTGACTGGGCACATGGCAGGGTTCGGAGGTTTAGGGGTTCAGCTGTTAGATGGGATTATCTCCTACAACAGGGGTTCGATGTTGTTAAGGTTGATTGTGAGGGTTGCGAGTGGACGCTCGAAGGGAGGCATATATCGATGGCCCCCGTGTGGCTTATAGAGGTTATGGGCTCCCTTGAAAGGTTCTTGTCGAGGGTGCCCCCGGGGTACGAGGTTGAAGTTGTGTCTAGGGGTTTGGACTCCGCTTCGCTGAGGCCGACGTACCTACTCCTAGTCTACGATAGGAGGCTTCGCGGTCCAGAATCTAGGGGTCGTAGGTGGGGTTCTATGTGGATTCAAGGGCTTCAGCGAAACTCCTTAGGGAGGCCTCCGGGCTCCTAGACTTCATTATAGCGCTTGCAACCAGGACCCCCGAGGCTCCAAGCTCTACAGCTCTAACAGCGTCCAAGGGCTCCGATATGCCTGCTCCAGCTAGAACCGGTATGCTGGAGATCCTCCTAACAGCCTCAACAGCCCCTGTTACAACCTCGGGTCTAGCCCTGGACACGGGTATCCCCGAGCCTATGAGCTCCGGGGGCTCCACAGCCACCATAGTCGGGTTTAGGAGTGCGACCGCCACAGCCTCCTCAGGTGTATCAGCACAAGCTAGAACCTCCAAGCCCAAGCTCCTAGCCTTACTTGTTATGAAAGCTAGATCCCTGTACGTAACCTTATGCTCACTATGGTTTACGATGGTCCCCCTAACACCTTCAACGCTCAAGGCCTCAACGGGGGTGAAGCCTGTGTATGCACCGAAGCCCAGGGGATCCACGTGCTGTAGGTACACGTCATCGTACACACTGAGAACCCTTGCAGCCACGAGGGCCGGTACAGCAAGTATAATCCTAACCTTCGAGAGCCTAGATGAGAGCCTTGAAGCCTCAGATGCAATACCCAGAGCCCTGGATCCGAAGGCTGACTCGTAGGCCTTAAAGTTAACCACTAGAAGCCTCCTCACCACGCCCACCCAGGATCCTACGTGAAACCCTGGGGGCTATAACAGCTAGGGAGCCTGCCAGCGCTAGAAGGGTCACGGAGAGTAGCGGGATCTCATCTCCAACCCTTAAGGCTGGGACCCCCAGGGCTAGGGCTAGAATACTACCAATAGCACCGTAAGCCCAACCAGGCCTCTCAACGAGCTTAAACCTTGAGCACGCGAGCTCACCCAAGGCTACACCTACTAGGACCGAGGGGGGCTCTAGAGCTCCTATGCCAACCAAGTGTAACACCAACCCCAGGGAGCCTACGGCCACCGCTATCAGAGTCAAACCCCTGGTATCAAGCCTCCTCATAGCCATATACGATAGGGAGGCTACAGTCACGCCTACCACAACACCCCCAGCTACATCCCTTGGATAGTGGACTCCTAGCATGAGCCTGCTGGTGGAGACAGCCACGACCATCACAGCCGCGAACGCTATAAGCGGGGCTAGGGGTCTGAGGAGTGCTAGGTAGCCCCAGAAGGCGGAGGAGCCTGTGGAGTGACCGCTAGGGAACCCGTAGCCCTCCGCCCTCACAACCCACAGGTGCTCCGGGGGCCTCGGGAGCTTCAGTAGATCCTTTAGGATACCGGTTAAAGTTGTAGCAGCTAGTAGGGCTATGGCGAGCCCCAGGGCCTCAGCCCTCGGGAGCGCATGGTATACTATGGGTAGGAGTACCATGTAGAACTCTGTCGAGCCAAGGTTTGAGACTAGGATCCAGAAGCTAGGGTGGGGGTTCAAGTAGAAGAATGTGGATCCGAAGGCTAATAGTAAGGCTAAGGCTACGAGTATGACGTTAAACCACTTCAACCAGGTACACCGGGCTTAGAGTGTAGGGTTGAACAGGGTTTAAAGGCGTTCTAGGACCTTAGGGTGAATCCTATCACCTGAACGTCCACAACCCCCCTTATACTCCTCAAGTCCCCTAGTATCCTTGAGAGTTGGGGCCATTGAGCCTCTAAGACGGCCACGTTAATACAGAGCCCGTCACCCAGGAGTTGGTGGTAGAAGGCCTTCATTATAGGCTGGTACTCGTGTATAACATCCAAGATCCTCCTATCAGAGGCGTGGTGAACGCTGTGATCGCTCAGGATTGCTATAACGAATATCCTATACCCACCACCCTTCAGGGACTCGAAGTACTCTAACATCCTCCTAGCAGCCTCCCTGAAGAACTCCGATCTACCGGAAAACCCCAGTGACTCGTAGATCTCATCAACCCTCCTAAGCAGGCTATCGGGGACAGAGATACTGATTACACCCAACCCCGGGCACCGATATGTTATTACGCTGAAGCAAA
>JAPYWV010000035.1 GCA_028276165.1 Acidilobaceae archaeon | reverse complement strand
AGAGCTTTATAGTAACCTCTAAGGGTGTACCTAGGATTCTCCCTCCACACCCCATAAGCTGTTAGAGGCCCCCTCTCACTTAACACCTTGAGGATCACATCCTTTAAACGCGTCTCCCTTAAGGTAACCTTGTAGGGTTTAAAGCCCATGGTTATAACAGCTATGGAGCTCCCAAGGTTTTCTGCTATAGCGTAGCTAGCTGCCGATATAGGTTTTGTTATGAAACCCCTCTTTGCAAGCTTACTCAACACCTTTAACACCTCATACCCCTCAACGTTGACGATCTTAATCTCAGGTCTACTCACCACCACCTGTCCTCCTGAATTCCTTATCATCGCTGCTACGACGTTATAGTTTACATCTAAACCAGACCTCCTAAGATCCTCGATACCCTTAGCTAGGGAGTACGCTAGAACCCCTGTCTCCATGGGGACAACTATGTTTTCAACATTTAACCTTCTCTCGTAGATCTCGAATACTATAGTTTTTAAACCCTCTATTGTTAGGGGGTTCACGTACTCGATAGTGTTATCCTGTACACTCATACCACTTTTCAAGGCTAGCTCTACACCCTCGCTGTCTATGAACTTAAGCAGGTCATTGGAACTCACTTGGTGGAGATCCTCTAGGAGTACCCTGACCTTAGTTATGTCCTTGAGGTAGACTATGAGGGAGTAGGTGAAATCATCAACGTAACTTGTAGCAACGTACTCTAGGTTAGCGTTCCTAATGTACGATGCGATGACAGCCGACGCTCTATCAGCATAGGATCCTGTCGGGTTCTTCCTCTCATTCTTAACCAGAACCCCCTCCACCTTACTGACCGGTGTTAGACCCTCACCACGGGATATCATCCCATTGAATCTTGGTAGGAGTGAGGAGTACCTCCATATACCAGGCTTGGATCTATCAATCCTATAGACGTACTCTTCGTACTCTACTGTTACGAGCCCACCACAGTGAGGGCATGTGGGTTGAGGGCCGCCTATCATCCTCCCGCAAACAGTGCATTTAAAGTAGAAGTTGGGGGAGCTCATGTCAGCGTAACCATAACCTAGTCTAATGCTATCTCTTTATGAAGGATAGGAAGTACTTGTAGACCCCCTTCTCCCCGGTTATCTCAGGGTGGAATGTTAATGCTAACATGTTATTCTGCTCCGCAGCAACCCCTACCTCGCCTATAGATGGATGGTTTATGTAACCGGTTACCCTTGCTGGAGGCCATGCACTCTTTATACCTGGAGCTCTAATGAAGGCCGCTCTAACCAACCCTATATTCTCCACTTCCACCGTTGCTACGAACGACTCCCTCTGCCTCCCAAAGATGTTTCTTACAACCTCTATGTTCATCAGCTTTAACGTGTACTGGTTTGTCTCACCTACAACCCTGTCTACAACCTTCACAGCTAGTAGTATTGCTCCAGCACACGTACCCATTATTGGTAACCCTTTCTCCGCTAGCTCGACTATCTTGGAGCCTAAGCCTCTACTACTTAGGAGCAACCCTATGGTTGTAGACTCCCCACCTGGTATTATTAGGGCGTCCACACCCTTCAGATCATCTACCTTTTTAACCGTTACAGGCTCCACACCATCTATCTCGTGCAACATCTGGATGTGCTCTAAGAAGTCGCCTTGTAACGCTAGAACGCCGACCTTAACCAATGCTATTCACCTCTAACCTGCATAAGCTGTTCAGGCTTAAGCGTCCTCACATCTATGCCTATCATAGCAGCCTTCTCTGAGACCATTTTCTGAGCTTCCACTACAACCTCAGGATCATCATAGTATGTTGTCGCCAGTACTATAGCCCTAGCCCTACTCTCTGGATCTGAGCTCTTGAAGATACCGGAGCCCACGAAGACACCATCAGAGCCAAGCCACATCATCAAGGCTGCATCCGCAGGTGTAGCTATACCACCAGCAGCGAAGTTAACCACGGGGAGTCTCCCCAGCCTAGCAGTTAGCAGTGCTAGCTCGTAGGGAACCTTGTTCTCCTTAGCGTAAAGCCATATAGCTTCAAGATCACCGCTTAGATAGTAGCCTCTAAGCATCGCTATATCCCTATTTACAATCTTCATGTGCCTCACCGCCTCAGCTACATTCCCCGTCCCAGGCTCACCTTTAGTCCTAATCATCGATGCCCCCTCATAGATCCTCCTAAGAGCCTCCTGTAGGCTCCTAGCACCATTAACAAAGGGTACCTTGAACGCCCACTTGTTAATATGCGATTTCTCATCAACAGGGGTTAAAACCTCACTTTCATCTATAAGATCGACGCCTATCTCTTCAAGGAGCTTCGCCTCCTCAGTATGACCTATCCTGCACTTAGCTGAAACCGGTATCGTTACAACGTTCATAACACTGGTTATAATGTTAAGATCCGCTGTCCTAGCAACACCACCAGCCATCCTCACATCGTAGGGAAGCTTATCCAGCACCATAACCCCGACGGCACCAGCCTCCTCAGCAATCTCAGCTTGCTTTTCATTAGTAACATCCATTATAACACCCCCCTTGAGCATCGATATAAAACCGTATCTAACTAGAGGGGTGCTAGTCCTAATGGGTATAACCTCCCCTCCCTCCTCCTTAACCCTATCTCTAAACTCTAGGAGCTCGTATATGAGCTCTCGTAACCTCTCAAGGAACATGTATGAATCCACGAGCTTCAACACTATCACCACCACAAACTGCTATGCTCTTTGGGTAGTTATGCGTTATTGAACGTTCAATAGAGCTCATGAAATGCTGGGAGGATAATGCGGGGGAGGATTGCTAGCTGGTTAGGAGCTTTTCTACAGGTATTACTGGTTTCTCCTCCTCTAGTAGCTTGAGGTCCACCCCCTCTACTAGTGTGGCTTCTGGTGGTAGTGGTTTCTGTGGCTCCCTCTTCTCCATTGGTGGTACTACCTTCGCTACCCTGGTTTTCCTGTACACTCTAACCTTGTACTTCAACAGAGTGCTTCTAAGCCTTTGTATTGCTCCTGCTGGGTCGACCATCTTAGGGCATACCGCGCTACATGTGGCTGCGAAGTGGCATTTGAATATGCTTCCCTCTACGTCTAGGAGTCTCAGCCTCTCCTCCCAAAGCTCATCCCTTGTATCAGCTATGTACCTGTATGCTTGTGCTAGCGCTTGTGGCCCTAGGAAGTTGGGGTCTGAGGCGTACACTGGGCATGCTGCGTCGCAGAGACCACATGATATGCACAAGCTGTACTCGTAGTACTCCGCTAGCTCATCTGGTGTCTGAGAGTACTCTAGGGTTGGCTCCTCCCTCTCCCTCACATCACGCCTCAATATGTAGGGTTTAACGAACCTATGTTTCCTGAAGAACTCCGTGAAATCCGTCGCGAGATCCCTTAGCACAGTGAAGTTGTATAATGGCTCTAGCTCGACAACAGGCCTCCCCTCGGATGCCACCTCAGCAATCTGAGTCTGGCATGCTAGCCTAGGCCTCTTGTTAACCACTAGGCCGCAACTACCACAAACCCCCATCCTACAGCTATACCTGAAGACCAGGCTGTGATCCCTCTCAGCTTTAATCTTCAAGAGTGCATCTAGAACAGTCATACCCCTATATGTTTCAACCTCGTACTCCTGCCACCAGGAGCTCCCAGTCTCAGGGTTATACCTTCTAACCCTGATTCTAACAACCCTCGGTGGTGTCCTGGTAGCAGCTTTTAAGTCGAAGACCACGGGTACATCACCCGAGCTCCGGGAGCCCTACTATCGTGTGTACCGCTACTATGAGCAACGCTATGATAGCTAGGATCGATAGGATGTTTATGGCAAACCTTAACCTCTCGTTCGAGCCAGCCCACTCCAGGAGTATACCTCTAAGCCCGTTAACACCGTGGATTACAACAGCTATTGATAGTAGGATTAGTAGGGGCCAGAACCTCCTCACCTCATCGTAGATTATCTCCGGGCTCATGGTGGACGGGAGATCCTCGACACCGTGGAGCCATGGGATTCTAACAGCTACATGCCATGCTATCAGGAGCACCATGAGTATGGCCGTAGCGTACTGGATCAAGGCTATCGTGCCGGCCTTCACACAGGCCACCTCACATAAGGAATATAACGTAGCCCATTAAAGCCCATATTATTAGCGATAGGATGGACACTATGTAGATCAGAGTCCTCTGGTAGCCTTTAAGGGATGGTGGTATGTAGGGTGGCTTAGGCTTCTCAGGCCTGCCTATACCCAGTGCTAGGAGCTCCACGAGCAGGAGTCTAATCCCGTTAAGTGAGTGGAATACGAGAGCCCCCATCGCTATGAAGAATAGTAGTGATACGGGGTTGACACCGGACAGTCTTTGAACCTCCTCTACCCAAGCCTCCCACCCAGCTCTAGCAGGTGTATTCGTTGATATTATGTGTAAGGCTACGAAGCCCACTAGTATGATCCCTGTTATCCTGTGAAGTGTGAATGCAATCCTCTCAGGGTTACCCCTGATATCGATAACCCATGGGTAGAGGCTAGCTATGATACCAAGCCTATTCTCTAGAAACCTAAACCTACCCCTCTCCACCCCCAGCCACCCCTAGTACCTCCTCTCCGTAGGCTTCCAGGTTGTTATCCTTACAGGCTCGTACGAGAGGCTTACATCGTCCTCCCCATACCTTACCGCTAGTGTGTGCTTAAGCCAGTTCACATCATCCCTCTTAGGGTAGTCGAGCCTGTAGTGTGCTCCACGACTCTCAGTTCTAGCTATAGCGCTCTTAGCTATAACCAAAGCTACATCTAGCATGTTAACAGTCTCTATGGCTAGGATTAAGTCTGTGTTGTAAACCCTACTCTTATCCTCCACATAACCCTCCCTTCTCATAGCCTCCCTAAGCTTTATGATCTTAAGGGCCCCATCCCTCATCGAATCCCCGTCCCTGAAGACGTAGAATCTTGTATCCATAGTCTCCTGGAGCTCCCTCCTAATCTGGTAGCTTGGTATACCGGACTCCCTCCTTACAAGCTTGTAAACCCAGTCCTCCTCAGCTAGACTCCTCTCCCTAGACGGCCCCCTAGCCTCCTTAACCCTTAGAGCGTACTCTGCAGCTAGCATCCCAGCTATACGTCCTGACACTAGGCACTCTGTCGTACTATTAGATCCAAGCCTGTTAGCCCCGTGAACGCTCGCAGCTGCAGCCTCACCTGCTACGAATAATCCTCTAATCCACTTACCTTCAACGTCGAGAGCTCTATAGTAGGTGTCAGTATGTATACCACCCATGGTGTAGTGGGCTACAGGCCTAACAGGTATAGGCTCCTCAACAGGATCTATCCCAGCATGTTTGAGGGCGATCTCCCTTATAGCTGGGAGCTTCTCATTTATCTTATCCTCACCTAGGTGCCTTAGGTCTAGGAGCACGTATTCCAGGCCTGAGACCGGGTCTTTGAAGCCCCTGCCCTCCATGATCTCCGTCATCATAGCCCTTGAAACTATATCCCTTGGAGCTAACTCCATCCTCTGAGGAGCATACCGGGCCATGAACCTCTCACCCTTACTGTTGATAAGGTATCCACCCTCACCACGAGCAGCCTCACTTATCAGGATCCCGCTAGGCACCAGTCCTGTAGGGTGGAATTGCACGAACTCCATGTCCTTCAGTGGGAGCCCAGCTCTGAAGGCCATAGCCAGCCCGTCACCTGTCACGCTGTGGGAGTATGTTGTGAAATTGTATATCCTACCAGCACCACCAGTAGCTATTATAGCTGCTTTAGCTTTGAAGAGGTAGATGTTTCCATCCCTTGGGTTTAAAGCGTAGAGGCCCCTAAACTCCCCTTCCTCAATGTTTATATTGGTTACAAACCACTCATCGTACCTCTCCCAGCCATCATACTCTAGTAGCTTGTTGTAGAGCGTTTGCATCTCGTAGAACCCAGTCTTATCAGCTGCGTAGAGGGCCCTATTGAAGCTATGGCCTCCAAAAGCTCTCTGAGCAATCCTACCATCAGGCCTCCTACTCCATGGTATACCCCAGTGCTCTAGGAGCCTCATCTCCTCTGGAGCAAGCTTAACCATAAGCCATACAGCATCCTGGTCAGCAAGGAAGTCAGAGCCTTTAACGGTATCCCAGGCGTGCAGGGAGAAGCTATCACCCTCCTCTCTGTAGAGAACAGCAGCAGTACCACCCTCAGCGGCAACACTATGACTCCTCATAAGCTGAACCTTACTAATAACACCAACACTAACCCTCTCACCGTAAACCCGTTTAATCTCAACAGCAGCCCTAAGACCTGCAATCCCAGAACCAACAATAACAACATCGTGCTCTACACTCTCAACACCAGGCAAACCACACACCAACTAAACTGTACATAGCTAAAGTTTAAATTTAAATAAAACGTACATTTATAATTGACCGAGAAAAGCACAGCCTATAACTAAGCCAACACAACAATCCGTAAGAGGAAGAAGCTTCAAGACTCTGAGTAGACGGCATTGAAATCGTACCTCACCAAGCCATAAAACCTACATGTAACACCCTTCCGTAGGCTACTCATATGGAACCCCAACACACCCTCACTACAGACCAACAAGCTCAAACCCCGTCATGGCAACTTTCACCTACGACTACTAGCTCCTCGTGGAGTTTGCTCATAGAGTTGAGGTTAAGCGTATGTTAACGGTAGTTACTCTAATAGCTTAAGTCCGTGATAAACCATACTAGGTTGAGCCTGCAAACCCGCCTTAAGCTAACCTCTGAGTTAACGAGGCAAACAATAACTAAGGATAGCTTATAAGCTTTAAGAGGTTTAATGCTATGCTGGGTCGAGTGCGTGCGCGATGAGGAGGTTTTAGCTAAGGTCACCCTTGTTAAAGGAGTAGAGGCTGTTAACGTAACCGCTATTGTTGATACTGGAGCTGATATCAGCATCATATCGAGAAGGTTGGCTGAGAAGCTTGGATGCTTGATCGAGCTAGAGGAGGTTATGGAGGTGGAAACAGCTAAGAAGGGGGTTACTGTTAGGGTTGTAGGCTACTGTATACCATCGAGGATAATATTTCAGGGTGAGAGGGTTCCACTAACCCTACTTTATGTAGCAGAGGATTTAATAGAAGATATGATAGTAGGTAGACATGAGATCGATCTATGGGGCATAGTTTTCACAAAGGAGGGTCCGAGAGCTACAAGGAGGGTATTAAGGGTTGTTTAAACCCAATAGATCACACGGCCATGAATCATCAGGGTTACCCTAGGATCGGAGCGTAGACCCTCTAAGAGCCCCGGGATTGACGTTAGGAGGGGTTACTTAAACGGCCCTGAAGCTCTGTTATCTGAGGGGTTCTTCGCATTAGGGGATTACCTTGGTTTTAACAGCTCCTTTGTACTGGGTAGCTCTAGTGTTGCTTGTACTCTGCTACTGGGTTGAACTATTCCTCCACATCCTCTCTTATAAGATATGGTCCACTGGGAATCTCGAGCACACTCCTAAGGTTGCTATCATACATTCTCCCGGTGTACTCTAAGTTAAACCTCCCCCTAGGCCTCTTAAGCTGAAACCAAGCTTCTAATAGTGTTGAGCCGTACCTGGATACGCCCACCCCCTCGTTCATCATCATCTGGAGTTCCAGCTCCCATTGTAAAGGGTTTTAAGGGCTAACACTTGTATAGGAGGTGGGTGTGGGGCCGTCGTCTAGCCTGGCTAGGATGCCAGCCTGGGGAGCTCGTCCCCAATCAAGCCCGGATCGCTGGTGGTCCCGGGTTCAAATCCCGGCGGCCCCACCACCCTTGTGTACATAGGTTCTATCCTTCTCTATTATGTGCACGACCTTGTACCCTAGCTGTGTAAGGCTATCTGATATGAACCTCCTGTGGCATTTGAACCACAACCTCTCCCTACACATTATCGCTACTGGCCCCCCGCTACCCTCTATTATGTCTACGAGCTTCTCCAAACCCCTCCTGTAATCCTCTGTCTCCATGTACCTCTTGTAGCCTCCACTCCTGTAACCCCCTAGGAGGTCTCCTAACCATACGTAGCTCACCCCCTCTCTTTCCAGGAGCTCCTTTAGCCTTGAACTCTCAGTCCACGGCACCCTCCTGCTCTTAGGGAACCTCCTTACATCTACAAGCACTTTAACATTGTAGGCTCTTAGTATTTCCAGGAGCTCCTGGAACTCTCTACTACTGTGCCCTACCGTGTACACTATCCTACCCGTCTCTCCCCCCTCCAAGGCTTGCTACGAACCCTCCAGGCCTGCTAGTAGGCCTCCCATCTCCTCCAGCTCTCTAGGTATCTCCTCCAGGTCCTTTGGCGAGTCCACGCTCCTCCAGTAGTATGGTGGTGTTTCGTACCTAACTGCTACCAGCTGCCCCCTGGATGCTAGTAGTGGGAATGTACTCCTCTCTATATCACCCTTCTCCGGTAGCAACTCTATGACATCCCTTTTCAGAGCGTAGACTCCAGCGTTTATCCAGTGATCTCTTAGTATAGGCTTCTCCCTAAACCCTACGATTCTATCACCTTCAAGTTCTAGGACCCCGTAGGGGCTTCTGAGCGGTACTGTTGCTATGGACGCTACCACGTCCCCCTCTAGTTTCTCGAGTAACCTCCTGGGGTCTATGTTTGTTACAATGTCCCCGTTAACTGCTAGTACTCTCTCCATCCTACCTATTATGTGTGATGCGTTCCTAAGAGCTCCCCCCGTCCCCAGGGGTTCATCCTCCACAATGTACGATATGTGGACCCCGTAGCGGGTTCCACTACCAAGCGCATCTATTATCTTCTCCTTGAGGTAGCCTACTAGCATGAAGACCTCGTTAACCCCATAGTATCTAAGCCATTCTATGAGGTACTCAGCTATAGTCTTGGAGCCTAGTGGGAGGAGTATCTTTGGAACCTCGAGTGTTAGCGGTCTAAGCCTCTTACCGAACCCTCCTGCGAGTACAAGGGCTACCGTCACGAGGGCCACCTCATAGTCTAGGGTTAACATGGGGGTTTAAAAGTGACCTTCACGGGCTAGAGTTAAATTTATCGTTTCCCAGCATCATATAGGGTATACGGTGTGCTAAGGGTTGGGTGTTGACCTGAGGGAGTTGATACCAGAGGGTGTGAGGAGGGAGGTGGAACTCTCAAGCTTGAAGGGCGAGGTTATAGCTCTCGACGCCTACAACATGTTATACCAGTTCCTCGCGGCCATAAGGCAGCCTGATGGAACCCCATTGATGGATAGGGAGGGTAGGGTTACAAGCCATCTTAGCGGCCTCTTCTACAGGACTATAAGCCTTGTCGAGGAGGGTGTTAGGCCCGTCTACGTCTTCGATGGTAAGCCACCTGAGATGAAGGCTAGGGAGGTTGAGGAGAGGGTTAGGAGGAGGGTTGAGGCTGAGGAGAAGTACAAGGCTGCACTTGAAGCTGGGCTTGTTGAGGAGGCTAGGAAGTACGCTCAGGCTACGGGGAGGCTTACAAGCGATATGGTCTCGGAGGCTAAGGAGCTCCTAGATGCAATGGGGATACCTTGGGTTCAAGCTGAGGCTGAGGGGGAGGCTCAGGCAGCATACCTGACAGTAAGGGGTGACGCCTACGCTACGGGAAGCCAGGACTACGATAGCCTGCTATTCGGGGCTAGGAGGCTTGTAAGGAACATAGCGATAACTGGTAAGAGGAAGCTACCGGGGAGGGATGAGTACGTTGAGGTTAAACCAGAGCTCATAGAACTGGATAAGCTGCTGAAAACCCTGGCTATAACGAGGGAGCAGTTGATAGCAGTAGCGATAATAATAGGCACAGACTACAACCCAGGAGGAGTCAAAGGATACGGGCCCCAGAAGGCGTTAAAACACGTTAAAGCAGTGAAAGACCCCGTGAAAGCGTTACAAGCAATACCGAAGGCAGAGTGGGGCGACGTCGACCCCGTAAGGATATACGAGTACTTCCTAAACCCCCCAGTTAACAGGAACTACAAGATAGAGTTCAAAGACTCAGACCCAGAGAGGATAAAAGAGATACTAGTCTACAAGCACGACTTCAACCCGGATAGAGTGGAGAAGGGGATAGAGAGGCTCAGAAAAGCATACAAAGAACACTTGAAAGGGAAGCAGAGAAAGCTAGACACGTGGTTCAGGTGAGCTCCAAAAGGAATCCTAGTAACCCTTGCTAAAGTCAACAAGGTTAAACGGCTCCAAACCTCTAGCAAACCTACCAACATTCTCAACAGCAAACCTAGCTATATCCATGAAAGCCTCCTCCACAAACCCACCTCTATGAGGTGTAGCTACAACTCTCTCAAACCTATGAACACCGGTTCTCGAATAAACCCCACCACCAGGCTCCCATGGGTAAACCCACCATACGTCGAGCCCAGCACCCGATATCCACCCCTCCTCTAGGAGCTTTGCAAGCGAATCCTCGTCGATGACAGGGCCTCTGGAGACGTTAACAACTATAGCTCCCCTTTTAAGCCTCCTCAGGATCCCCTCGTTAACCAGACCTCTTGTCTCCTTGGTTAAAGGTACTGCTACTACAAGTACATCTGCACCTTCAACGGCCTCCTCTAAACGCTCGAAAGAGACAATCTCATCTGCAACCCCATCATCCTCTGTCTTAGAGCTCCTCTTAACCCCCACTATTTTAACGTTGAAAGGCTTTAGCATCCTTGCAAGCTCCCTTCCTATACCACCATACCCTAGTATAACCACCTTCCTACCCCTAAGCGTGCCCATACCATACTCCCAGGTGTACCTTGGGAAGAAGTCCGACTTAACAATCCTATCGTAGAATGTAACCCTCTTAACAAGAGCTAGTATGAGGGCCAAGGCTAGCTCAGCAACATAGAAAGAGTTAACACCTTTAGCAGAGGCTAGCATAACACCACGGCTCCTAAACAAGCTTAGATCGAGGCCGTCAACACCAGCGAAAGTATGCTGCACAAACCTAAGCTTAGACCCCCTACCTACTATATCATTAGAAGCGGCACCAACAAAGACATCGGCGTCTACAACGAGCTCCAAAGCCTCCTCACGACTCCTAGCAACGACAACCTCACCATAGCTGGAAAGACCCTCAACAAGAAACCTTAAAACACCATCAGGCGCAGAAGGCCAGTAAACTAGAATCCTCAAAAACACAACACCAGTTATAGCTAACAACCCTCAACCTCACCTTTTAAATATTAGAGTGGTAAACGTGTAACAAAGTGTAGAAGCTAAGACCGCAGGTCGTTGAAGGAAACGCAGGAATACCTTAAGTTAACCTAATTAAGTCCGTATGAAATAGGAGAACCTGGAGATCGAAACCTGGAAGGGCCCGTAGCTCAGCCAGGACTAGAGCGTCGGCCTCCGGAGCCGAAGGCCCCGGGTTCAAATCCCGGCGGGCCCGCCACCCGATAAACCCCACCAATCACCCCAGAGCCACCTCTAGAGGGCTCCCCCCACATACCGGCTTTCACATCAGCTTTAAACTCCTCCACATACCGGAGCTCATGGCGTCGGGGCTTTAGCCGACCCAGGCCCGGTGGATTTCAGGAGTTTGGGAGATGAGGTTAGGTTCAGGATCTTCGACTACCCGTGGGGTAAGGGTGTTAGGTAGTAGCCAAGCCTACCTGTTACCTAGCACTTCAACCCTGAGGTCTTCTCCGAGGCTAAGAGCTCCTAGGCTACCACTCTGGGTCTCTCCGGGGACTACGGAGCTCCAAGATGCAAGGGGGTTACCTTAGCGACCCTCACCTCAGGTGTTAGGTAAACAGGAGCTAGCCAGCGTTACCTATCGTTGTTCAGAGTAACCCCCGATCATGGCCACGGCCGTGGGGGTTGCCATCACAGAGAAGCTCTAGAGCTCCTAGAGTGGGCTTCAAGTGCTTGAGAGCACGCTGGGTAGATGGATTTACAGCTCTAGCATGGGTCGAAATCAGCAGAACCCCGTAGCTCAACCTCACCCTCTAAACTACGCCTCCTACGAGCCCAAACCCTCCTAGCAGGCTTTCCAGCAGTCATCCCATGTACTCCAAAGCATTAGAGTAAGCCGTCTTATCGTTTAATTCAGCTCACCATAGCCCACCTTGAATCACACTAATAGGGGGTTGGGGCTTACAGCTGTAGCCCTCCAAACCCTCCCAGGGTAGGTAAAAGTACATACCCTGAGCCTTGGTGCCCTTGGAATGCCAGCTTAACCCTAGGTTAAGCTCGGATTAAGGAGCTCTCCCAGCTTGAACTTAACCCAAGTCTAACATAGGTTAAATTGGGTTAAGCTTCAGCCTACCCCTATCTAGGGCCCCCCATCCCTGCACTATAAAGGTTTCACGTCGCACCCTCCATCACGGGTCTAGCCTTTGGTTCTAGAGTTCGAGGAGATTAGGCGTGTTGTAGAGTCCGGTGGCAGGGTTAAGGTTAGGAGGGTTAACGGGTAGAACACTAACACCAAGACAAACAACACACGTCAAAGAAGCACTATTAAAAACACCCCCCGGAAGCACCAATCACATTAACAACAATACAGACCAGAAGCGGAGAACACAAGAGTTAGATAACAAGTACACCAAGGGAAGCTTAAAAACCCCACATGAGCCGAAGCTTATATACGTTACCGTTGGACACCCTATCCATTAGCTTGTGTCCTAACAGTATACAATGGAAACTCCCATCTAGAACATGGGAGGTCTAATGGGGGATGAGAGCGTAAAGCTTAAATACCCGACCCGACACCATACACATGGAGCCCCCACCCGGGGGCTCAATGGAATAGAATCCACGTAGTGGAAATGAGAGAACTTTCCACAGTGAACATGGGACGCGATGATGCAGAATCCATTAAATGGAATTGAAAGCCACTAGTGTAGCTGGAGGGTTTAAAGCTATACAGCATCCCGAATCCATTCAATGGAATTGAAAGGCTGAGAAGCTTAGGGCTGCTTTGTATGGTTTGGCTAGGCAGCTATGAATCCATTCAATGGAATTGAAAGAGCTATCCTCTCGGCCTCCTCGACCTCCCTTAAAGCCCTTGAGGAATCCATTCAATGGAATTGAAAGGTAACGCATCCGAACCCCCAGCCAGCATACGCACCTCATCCCACGAATCCATTCAATGGAATTGAAAGTAACCATTAGCGAATGCCCGGATGATTCCAACACGACTCTGGAATCCATTCAATGGAATTGAAAGTAGGCTTGAAGTCGTGGACTTCAACAAGACACATGCTAAGGAATCCATTCAATGGAATTGAAAGACGAGGAGGAGAGGTACGTTGAAGGACTTGGAGTTAGGAAGCTCACAGTGTACGAGTTTAAATACAATGGTGGAACAGAGGTGGTGTACGTTGACAGCAGAACACTATGGCCGGTTATGGTAACCTACAAGGATGACATGTTCGGCTTCAAAATAGACCTTAACATAGTCGAAACAAACATACCAGGTCTCAAGAGGAGATGAAATGCTAAAAGTAGACCATGCAATCGAGACACGAAAAACTCGCCGAGAGCTCCAATCAATCGACGACCGCTAAGCAAGACTATTCTGAGAACAAGCCCTACAATAACCCCGTGAAGGCTAACTATAGAACCTCCAAAAGGCTACGGTATTACGGCGAGGTGGGAGGTAACTGATGCTAAAGCTTAAACGGTTTATTTGCAACAACGTAGGGTAAACGCGCTGTAGGAAACGTTGTTCAAGGCTGTGGAGTGTTATTGGGTCGTAGGACTTGAAATCGCTAGGGTTTAAATAGTTTCAATGCAAGATGATCGTAGACCCGTGGATTAAAGTATAAAAGGCTTAGCTTAGACAGCTGATGCCATATAGATGTTACACTTGTAAAGAACCGTTCAGCCCTATAACCCTCTGCCATAGCACTACTCCGTAGAAGTGCGTGTGCTGAGACCGCGGAGTCCAAGGCTTCCTCCGATGAGGTGGCCATAGAGAACTTCAAGAGCATAGAGAGCCTATCCCTCAAGCTTAAACCTACTAGCAGACCCTAACGCCTCGGGTAAAACCAACGTACTAGAAGCAATACCCTGGGAGAACTATCGGGGGAGGAGCTCCTAGAGGTACCATACAACCTCACATATCATACCACCGGAGCATGATAAACTCGTTCTACACGGCCTAGTTCTAAACGCATTTAGGTTTTAGATTGAAAGCTGTCCTGGGGTTCTCTAGAGTGGGTCGTATGTGGGTAACGGTTAGAATTGGTAGTGAGGATGGTTCTAGGTTTGTAGAGACTAGAGCTCTCGTAGATACGGGGGCTACGTTAACTGTTATACCTAGGGGTATTGCCGTGCAACTAGGCCTTAGGGTAACTGGTAAGTCTAGGGTAGAGACGGGGGCTGGGGTTATAGAGGTGGATAGGTCTAGAGCTTACATCGAGATCATGGGGAAAGCTGATATCGTGCCCGTGATAGTCTCGGATATAATTGATAAGGTTTTGATCGGCGTGACGACACTGGAGATACTTGAGCTTGAAGTAGACCCGGTGACCGGGAGGCTTAGGGAGGGAACGTTACTTCTCTACTAACATCTGGGAAGTTCTGGGTACCTCTGATGTAGGCTGTGTTTGGATTGTACAATGTCGTTAAACGCTTACCCCACCCCTACTAGTATCCTAGTGTCTCCTCAACCCCCTGTCTTATTAGTGATACTGCGAGAGCCGCCATTAGCAGGCTCATGAACTTATCTAGGACTAGTAGCCCTTGCCTCCCCAGTAGCCTTGCTATGCTGTCGCTTAGCGCTAGTATCACGTACGCTAGCACCATGTTCACTGTTATCGCTATAACGGCTACGTGCGGCCCCGCTGTGTATTTTATGAGGAGGGTTACTGATATCGCTGCCGGCCCTGCTAGTAGTGGTGTCGCCAGCGGTACTATGGCCATCCTCTCAGGCTCCCCCCTTAGGAAGCCTAGTGGTACCTCTAGGAGTAGTGCTAGTGATGCTATTAGTAGTAGGAGGCCCGCTGCTATCCTGAAGTCTGCTAATGTTATGTTAAGGAGCCGGAATATAGCATCCCCTATGATGGCGAAGGCTAGGAGCATGAGTGCCGCCACCACTATGGTCAACCTTAGGACTCTAGCCCTCTCACCACTGCTTAGCCTTGCGGTGAAAGCCTGATAGTACGGTGTCGTCCCTATGGGGTCTAGGACTATGAATAGCATAACTATGGATTTCAGGATGTCCACTAGGGTTTCCTGCACCAGGATGACACCCCCGCTTGCCACCCTCCACTACTTGGAGGATACGGTCACATCTCTTAGCATAACAGCTGGTGTGTACACGTTGTACATGTTGTCAAGCTCCCTCGATAGACCCTCTATGTTGTCCTTGAATAGGTTGTAGAAGTTGCCCGATACCACCACACCTCTAACCACGCCCTTGAACTCTCCATCTTCTACGAGCTCCCCGTATGTTACTGTAGCGTTTAAATGCCCGCTCACAGGGTTTGATAGCCACTCCCCTATGGTCTCGTAC
>JAPYWV010000045.1 GCA_028276165.1 Acidilobaceae archaeon | reverse complement strand
TTTCGCAATGATACTACAGACTAGGGAGCAGCACATAAGGAGGGCTAAGGCTACAAGCAATATAACCACTAACGAAGCGCTAATGGCCATAGCGGCCGCAGCATACCTAAGCCTGCTAGGGAGGACTGGGCTCGTGGAGCTAGCGAAACACATATGGTATAAGAGCCATTACGCCGCCAAGAGGCTATCAGAGATCAAGGGGGTTCAAGCACCCCTACTCAAGGGGGAGTTCGTGATGGACTTCACCGTTAGGACGCCTCTCAGAGCGCTGGAGCTAAGGGAGGGGTTGAAGAGGTATGGTGTAGTAGCCGGCATACCCCTGGAAGGCCTAGCCTGGTTTACGGGGAAAGACCTACTGCTAACAGTAACGGAGGTTCACACCAGGGAGGACATAGACCTGCTTGTCTCGAGCGTGGAAGCCCTTGTATCCAGGTGATGCACCGTGGGCTTCAGGCAGGCTAGGTGGGATGAGCCTCTGGTGTTCGAGTTAGGCTTTGAGGGTAGGGTTGGGTTCACGATCCCCAGCCTTGATGAGGAGATCGTAAGGGTTGTAGGCGGGTTCAGGCTACCAGAGGAGGTTTCAAGAGGCGAGCCCCCCAACCTACCCTCCCTTAGCGAGGTTGAGGTTGTAAGGCACTTCACCAGGCTATCCCAGATGTCTTACGGTGTCGACCTCGGCCCCGTGCCTCTAGGGAGTTGTACTATGAAGTATAACCCTAAGGTGGCGTTAAAGTACGCTTTCCACGAGAAGCTCTCACTACTACACCCCTTGATGGACGAGGACTATGTTCAAGGCCTACTTGAGATGATATACAGGCTTGAGAGGTGGCTTGAAGCCATAACCGGTATGGACTACTGTAGTGTTCACCCAGCAGCAGGAGCTCAAGGAGAGCTAGCTGGGGCTCTCATGATCAGGAGGTACCATGAGCTTAGGGGTTCCATTGATGTTAAGAGGGAGATACTGGTACCAGACTCAGCCCACGGAACGAACCCTGCAACTGGGACCATGGCCGGGTTTAAGGTCGTGGAGATCCCCACGGACGAGAGGGGTAATATCGATATGGAGGCTCTTAGATCGGTTGTAGGCGAGCAGACAGCAGGTCTCATGATAACAAACCCAAACACGCTAGGCTTATTCGATGAGAATATGGTTGAGGCCGCAAAGCTAATACATAGTGTTGACGGCCTGGTGTACTATGATGGTGCTAACCTAAACGGGCTACTAGGGTACGCTAGGCCGGGTGACATGGGCGTAGACATTCTACACCTCAACCTCCACAAGACGTTCTCAACACCACACGGAGGTGGAGGGCCTGGAGCTGGACCTATATGCGTTAAGAGGAGGCCCGTCAGGGATGGTGTAACACTCGTAGACCTAACCCCAGGCTATAGGATCACCTTCGATGAGAAGGCTGGGAGGTACACTGTTAGAGAGCCTGGTAGCCATAGCGTGGGGTTGCTGAGAGCATGGCTTGGTAATGTAAGCCAGCTGGTGTGGGCCTACGTGTACATAGCCTCAATGGGCCCACAGGGTTTAAGGCTAGCAAGTGAAACAGCGGTTATAAACACGAACTACTTCATCAAGAGGGTGTTGAGTGAGACAAAACTCTACACGCTACCCTACAACCCAGAGAGGCCTAGAAAGCACGAGGTTGTCCTGAGCGCTGAGAGGATGAAGGATGAGACGGGGGTTGCGGCAGAGGATGTAGCGAAAGGCCTCCTAGACGCTGGGCTCCACGCACCAACAATATACTTCCCACTGATAGTGAAGGAGGCTTTAATGGTGGAGTTCACTGAGAGCGAGACGAAGGAGAACATAGACGCCTACGTGGAGAGGTTGAAGGAGATAGAGAGGCTAGCCCTTGAGAACCCGGAGGAGGCTAGGAAATGGCCTCAGAACACGAGCGTAACGAGGGTAGACAATGTTAAAGCAAACCACCCCAGAACAGTAACCCCAACATGGAGGGTTAAGATCCTGAGAGAGAAGGGAGTGATAGGGCCTCTAAGGTAACCCCCCATGGGGTTCGACGGCCGTGGAGATAGTGTTCAAACCGGTAGGCTACGTGATCGTAGACCAACCGGATGAGGTGGTAAGGGAATCCCATGGGGGTGTGGAGGGCTACATAGAGATCCTACCAGAGTATGAGCCAGCACTTAAGGGCCTGGAGGGGTTCTCTCACATCATAGTAATAGCTTATATGCACAAGGTGTCGAGCGAGCAGAGGTCAGTGTTAACAGTGAGGCCTAGAAGGTGGGTTAAGCTAGGTATTGGGGAGCACGAGCTCCCAGAAATAGGGGTCTTCGCCTCGGATTCACCACATAGACCCAACCCTATAGCTGTGACCATAGTGGAGCTCCTAGCAGTAGAGGGTAGAAGGCTCAAAGTCAGGGGCTTAGACCTCTATAATGGAACACCGGTGCTAGACATTAAACCGTATACGTTCTCACGGAGGGTCGATAATATAAGAGTCCCGGCTTGGTACCAAAGGCTGCTAGAGCGGGTGAGAAGTGTAAAGCCGGATGTACGGGAGCTCTAGTAGCATAAATTCCAGCTTAGCGGGTTAGCCCACGCTAACCATAATGCTCGAAGCCTCATAGTAGTTCAGGGGTAACCGGAGGGTTACAGTGTAATGGAGTTACGGGTTTCGGAGTTTAATCGACGACGTTAAACTCCAATACGGCTTAATCGCCTTAAAAACCCTTAGTGTTAGATCTGGATTAAACTCGTCCTAAAAACGAATATAGGTGGGGGTGTTCTCTCCTACTGTTGGCGGTAGGTGTTGGGCATCATACTAAGGCTCTCCAATGTTACCAAGAGGTTTGGTTTAGTTAGAGCTCTCGACAACGTCTCCCTGGAGGTTCGTGAGGGTGAGGTTGTGGGCCTCCTCGGGCCTAATGGTGCTGGTAAGACCACTTTGATCAAGGTGTCTCTCGGGCTTATGAGGAGGGACTCCGGTCTGGTCTTGCTCAACGGCCTCGACCCCTACGTTGACCCTAGTGCTAGGGCTGGTGTTAGTGTTATCTTTGAGAGGCCCTCTCTCCCAGATTCTCTACGTGTTAAAGACCTACTCTTCCACGTTGCCAGGATTTATGGCGGTGGTCTGGACGATGTTAGGAGGGCTGTGAAGCTCGCCGGACTTGAGGGTCACGAGTGGAAGAAGTTCTCGGAGCTAAGTGCCGGGCTTAAGCAGAGGGCTGCTATAGCGCACGCTCTCCTAGCAAACCCACGTTTCATAGTAGCAGATGAGCCTACTAGTAACCTTGACCCCGTTGAGAGGCTTAGGGTTTTAGAGCTTATAGCCACGCTTAACAGGGATGAGGGTATAACGTTCTTAATATCATCCCACGTGATACCGGAGGTTACCAGGGTGTCCTCCAGGCTTGTTGTGATGAGCAGGGGTAGGGTTGTAGCCTCTGGTAGCCCTAGTGAGCTCCTATACAAGAACCCCGTGGCTAGGATTAGATGTAGTGATCCAGAGAAGCTAGCTTCAATGCTTGAAGCTAGCGGGTTCAATGTTAGAGTTGAAGGTTACAACGTGCTAGTAGAGGTTAGAGAGGGTGATTATGGAGCGTTGCTGGAACTCCTAACAATAGCTTCAAGGAATGGGGTCTTCCTGATGAACGTAGACTTCATAGGAGCTACGCTAGAGGAGTTACTAAGCTCAGGTGACTCGACTTGAGCTCGTGGACTGGAGGGCTTTCAAGGGCATACCATGTACTCTACATAGATGTAAGCGATGTCCTCAGACCACCTGGGCTCGACGTGCTAGTAGTACTCCTAGCAATGCTCGGAGCCATACTCGTATCAATACAACCTGTAACAAGCCCTATTATAGCTTCGAGGATAGCCTTAGATCCTACTCTCATAGCCACAGCTCTATTCCTAGCCATCAGGAGCTCCGCTGGCTTAGCAACTTTGATTCAAAACGGTATCCTAAGCGTTTACCTCACATACCCAATCCACAAGGTTACAGTAGCGGTGATACTATTCGTAAGCAGGGTCGTCATACCATCAGCCCTCATACTGGCTACACCTCTAGCAACAATCCTAATACTATTGGGGCCTACACTGTACAAGGGCCTCGATGTAATCCTGGGAATGTATCTTGCATTTCTATTCCAGTCAACACTCTACGGTAGCATATTCATATTGATAGCTGTTAGGGTTAAAAGCCAGGCTACAAGTGGTATCCTGAGTGTAGCAGCCTACTTCACCTACACAGCGTTAAACCTAATACTAACGGGGATCGGGGGGGCTATGGGTAACGATGTTGTGAGAAGAGTTGGGGAGGCGTTGTACCTACCGGATATAGCCTACTACGCTTACTCAAACCTAGACCACGAGGTTTGGCAGCTAACACTAGTACCCACGCTAACCATCCTAGTGCTCGTCACATACCTCGCATACATGTCTAGGAGGTTTGAGGTTCTATGAGCAGGGTTTTGTCGAGGATGACACTACCATCAAGGCTCCTAGTAGCTATATCCATAGCCCTTGTGATCTCAAGTATCGTAGCAGACCTCTACGGTGCAAGGCTTGAGAGCTCCTACAAGAACACCATACCCGTAGGCCCCGGTACAACATTATTCCTGGGTGTCAGTAGTCTCACGAGCTCAGGTAGGGTTAGAGTGGAGGTTGACGGGGCAACGAATATGTATTATATGAGGCTTACAGGCGACCCGTACACGCTAGTACAACAGTTTAGAGCTTTAAATCTGAATGTATCAGCTTCAAGACCCCAATTCGATCTAAGGGCTGGTGTTGTATACGTAGTAGCCTTAATCCAGGCTAGCCCAGCTATAGTTCAAGCACTATCACTACTAGGAGAGGTAATCCCGGTGGTCCAAGCTGGGGGTTCAACGTCGGTCGTAGAAGCTAGGCTGGCTACGGGGGATAACGTGGTAGTTATAGTAACAGAGGCTTCGAAACCCGTTGTCAACGTGAGGGTTAGCTATAGTGTTGAGGGCTACTCAAGGCTAACCCCGCTTCAGACTATGCTGGCATCACTCGCTATAGTCGCTGTGGCAACCCTCCTAGAGCTTGCGAGGAGGCGTTTAACCTAGACATCAGTACCTCCCCCTAGCATAGCTGTAGGCGTACACTAGAACCGGCATTGTAACCACCATGAGGGTTGTGAGGGTGGCTAGCCTATCAATCTGGGGCTCCACGGTTTTAAACATACTGTCGTCTCGTTGAAGCACCTCACTACTCTCTAGGAGCTCCACCTCCACATAATCCACTTTAACCCTCTCAGTGCGAGGGTAGACCTTGATCTTAGAGAGCCTGGGTGCTGGTGTTATGTAGCCCTCAGTGTATAGGACTGCGTGTGTACTGTTAAACCCTACAACGGCCTCCCTCGTCGACATAACGCCTAGGACTACAACACCTAGGCCTACGAGGTCACCTGAAATCCAAACCCTATCCGAGGCGCCCGAAGTGTGGTATACGAATGGCTTGACAGCTACGATCCTAGCGTGTGACACATACCTCCAGTTGTTGAACTCAACTACTATAAGCCAGTCCCCGTGGGGTCTCACTATAGCCCAACACCTGTAGTCATAGCATGATAGGGCGTCAACCGAGGTAACCCTACCTGGCACGTTCAACAATATGGCCTCCCCAACACTAAACCTGTAGACGAGCCCAATGTCATCCCAGGAGCCGTAGGCTACCAGACCCTCGTGGGATAAAGTTAGACCGCGGATAACAGCAGCTCCTGGGAGCTCGTAGACGGTAGCTGTAGAACTTCCATTAACGAAAACCACCCTGTTACCACTAGCAACGTAGACACCCCTGCCTGCCTGGAGCCCGGAGATACTACCACCGTCCAGTGGGAGACCCTCAAGCCTGAACCCAACACCCCTACTCGTATCAACCAGTAGTAGAGCCCTATTGGAGGTTAAGATAGCGTAGGGGGTTTCACCACAGGTAACAGTTGCTAGCCTAGCGTCTAAGCTGAACCTAGTACGTGTAGCTAAGCTTGTGGGGGCCACAGTGTAGAGTTCACCGCCAACTATCATGAGTAGCTTTGAACCATCATAGCATGTGGAGCTCGCAGGGGAGCTAAGGCTGTAGACGCTACCAGCCCAGTAAACGTGTGTAGAGCTCCCGGAGGAGAACACAGCTATCGTAGGGTTATCCTTGTAAAAAGTAGCCTTGAAGCCCGCTGGGGCTATGAGACCGTGGAGATCGGCCTTAGGGTATGTGAGGGAGATCATGGTAATGGCTAGTAGGAGGTACAACGATGTTATTAAAATGATATGCTTCCACCTAAAACCCCCTATCCCCAACCACCTCGATCCTACAATGCCACGACCTCCTTTTAACCTTACTCGATCAGGGAGCTACGAGCCTGGAAGGTGGGGAGCTCCTCCTAAGCTTACCTAAGGGCTCCCATCTAAACCTCCACAGTCCCTCAGCAAAGTCCTCCACTGCTATCTCGAGAGCTCCAGCTAACCTATCACTTATTAACGGTTCATCAGCTAAAGGTGAGATCACTATATCGACCATAACATCCTTCGATTCAACATCACCACCTAGAGCTCTAACAACAGCAGCTCCCCCAACAACCCAGACTTTGAGAGGGCCCCCTGCTGTATCGAAAACCTCCTCACCCGAGTCGACCGGAGGAGGCCATAGCTCGAGCTTTCGAGCAAGCCATATGGGGATCAGTAGTTGTGGTGTGTTAGCGTTTCCCCGCTAATGGTATCTCCGTTAGCGGGGTTGGGCCTTGGTGTGAGATCATTTGCTTCACCCACACCTCATGGGCCCCCGTCGAGCCCAACGCCATGGGGCTCCCATCTATGGGGTGCTCAAGTATCATAGCACCCGCACGTGCAACAATTACGCAACCTCATCATCGATACTACGTAGTATCAACTGAGACTTATAAGTCTAATGGTGATTTAGGTAAGCATGGATATTTGCATTTATTGACAAACTTGTAATAGCCTCATAACCGCTGTTAAGTAGAGCTGAAACCTCTACTACCCTCTCACTCCTCGTTATCCTAATTGGAATCCTTACCGCCACGTATAAACCCCCTTATCAAGCCAACCCTATTCTTAACAGCTTTTATACGGCCAACTCTAACCATCATATCATCCAGGTGTTCTTCATGTCCACTAAACCTAATAATCGCTAACGCTACTCGACCTCCCACCCTAGAAGGTAGGGCTTTCAATCGTGAATTAGCATTGAAACTAGTTAGTTACGCTACATTCCTGGGAGTTTTAGGAACGTTTAGGGGGTTTTAACCGAGTACGAGAAGCCCGGTTACGTAGAGTATTGGTATACCGGTTATGTCCATGATGGTCGTTATTACCGGTATGGCGGCGTTGTTCGGGTCTAGGCCTAGCTTGTAGGAGCCTATGCTTACTACTAGTGCGGATATCAAGCCTATCGCTATGTGCACTATTGTGGCTGTGGCTACCACTGCTATCATAGCTGTTAGCCCCAGGGTGCTCTCTCCTATCAATGTCTGGGTGGTGTACCCAACTAGGCTTATTAGGAGTGCTCCTGGTATCGATGCTAGCGCTACATCCTGTGCTATGACCGTAAACCTACCCGTTAAACCTTCAGTGCCGTATATGTGTAGTGTTGCACTCAACCTAACCCCAGCTATGGATGCTAGAGCTCCATTAACGCCTATGAACGATGTAGCTAAGTGTATTAAACGCATCTCGGCTAACCCCTCCTCCAGCCATGCTAGGAAAGCTCCTACTAGAGGTTCTGTTATTGTAAGTAGGAATAGGATTAGGAGCCTCTCTCTGAGTATCCTCCTAATCCTTGAACCCCCATAGAAGTGTGATGCCGTGTAGAAAGCCAAGCTTATGGATGTGACTGTGAGGAAGAGGAGGGGTGTTATGTTTGAGGGTGTAGAGGCTACCAGGATGAAGGCTATGACTAGGAATGGTAATGTCGCTAGATCACCTACAGTTGTTACCAGTGTTGGTAGCAGGTTACCTGGATCAAACCCCCTTTTGAACACTACGGACGTTACAAGGGCTATGTAGGGTAGTAACGTTAGCGTTGCCATCATGGAGCTTAGGAACCCTATGGACACCATTTCCTCAAGGTTTAGGGGTTCTCCCAACATCCTCATAGTATATATGAATGATACGATTGACATAATAATGCTTGTCACCATGGATATGGCTAGTGTTGGTTTCAACTCCAGCTTGGTTAAGGTGTAGGTGCTGGGGGCAACCAGGCCCAGGTGTAGTATTGTGTTAAGCCTCGATGCTGATGAGCCTAGTATATCCCCTCTAAGGTCGCTCATAACAGGTATTAGGGCTATAACCTCCTTCTTACCCTGAACCATAGGGTATAGGGTTGCGAAGACTATCACGTTGAAGGTGTAGACTATGTAGCCTATAGCGAGCCCGCTCGTTATCTCGAAGACCCCTCTAAGCCTTGCTAGTAGCCTTGCTATAACCGTTCTTCCACCCTAGCCACCGGGAGCACTTAGCCTCCCGAATCTTATAAGCTAGGGCTCCCACTACATCCTCTCAAGTACTGGCACCCCGAGGATCTCTAGGCCTGAGGATAGAACGTCTTTAACAAGCTTAACTAGGACGGCCTTAGCCTCCCTAGCTCCAATGTCTGGCTCGTGTATAACGCTATCCCTCTGGTACCACCTGTTGAACGTATCTGCGAGCTTTAACAGGTAGGATGCTAGATCCTCTGGTCTAAGCTCGTCAGCTGCCTTAGCGGCTACCAGGGGGTATGTTAGGGTTTGGATTAGCAGTGCCCTCCTAAGGCTATCACTGTAAGCTCTCGGATCCACTAGGCTGAAGTCTATGGGGCCGTGCTTCTCCAGAATATTGTGAGCTCTAGCGTAGGTGTACTGCAGGTAGGGGCCTGTATTCTCCTCGAAGTTTAGAACCTTCTCGACATCGAAGACTATTGGTTTAAGAGCTCCGGGCTGGACTAGGCTAAACCTTATAGCTCCGACTGCAATCTTCCTAGCTATGGCTCTAGCCTCCTCAACACCCAACCCTGGGTTCCTCTTGAGAACCTCCTGTAGAGCTCTAGCCTCAGCATCCTCCAGCACCTCGTCCAAGGACACATACTCACCCCTCCTACCCCTCATAACCCTACCAGGGAGCCTAACCATCTCGTAGTCGTAGTGTATCATGTTTACAGCCTCCCTAACCTTCCCCAGCGCTAGGAGAGCTAGCCTTATCTGCAATTGAGGCAACCTCTGCTCCCCGGCTATGACGTTCACAACCATATCGGCCTTGGAGTTCTCGAACTTGTAAATGCTGTAAGCTATATCCCTCGTCCAATACAACGTGGTCCCATCACTTCTAACGAGTATCATTGGCGGTATCTCAAACCCCCTAGGGAGCCTTATAGCCTGGCTTAGCTCCCTACTTGGCTCGACAACCTCCCTAGCTATCCTCGCAACATCGAGGGCTAGAGCATCCTTATGTTTTACGATGTACGTTGACCTCCGTAGCTCGTCGAGCGTCCTAGATAGGAGGCCGCTCCACACAATATCACTCTCCCAATCCCAGTAGTCGAACTCTACACCCATGATGTCAAGGGTCTCCTTGAAACCTCTTATAGTGCTCTCAGCCACACCCCTAACTATGGATCTCTCGGGCTCAAGGCCGGCCTCATACCTCGACATTATCCTCGATAGCTCCGCCTCGGGATCCTCGAGTTTCATAACACCCTCTATCAGCCTATCAGCTAGCTCGACATCCCTCTCCCTAAGCCTAGCTATCGTGGATGCTAGTGATTCAACACTCTCCTCAACAACACCCCTTCTAGCGAGGATCAAGTCTATGGTTGTATGTGTTAGAGCGTAAACCCACCCGACAGCGTGGTCTATCTTAGCCTTAAGCCTTAAGGCCACCTCCTCAGGGCTCAACCCGAGCACTTTAAAGCCTAACGCTAGTACCGCAACCTGCCTCCCCATATCGTTTATGTAGAACCTTCTTACAACCCTATGACCTCTAGCCTTCAACATCCTAGCTAGTGTATCACCGAGGCTAGCGTTCCTCGCATGCCCCATGTGTAGTGGGTGCACTGGATTAGCGCTGGTATGCTCTACAACAATAGTTTTAACCTCACCACCCCCAACCCTTGCCATGCCAGGAGCCCAGCCTGAGGATAGTAGCTTCACCAGTATTCCACCAAGCTTAACCTCATCAAATCTAACATTGAGAAACCCCTTGACGACGTTCAACCCAACATAGTCGATACTGTAGCCTCTAAGACAATTGGATAAACCCTCAAGAACCCCCTCAACCCCCCTATCCCTAGTGAACCTTAAGAGTGGGAAGCCGAAGTCACCGTACTCCTCCCTAGGGGGTCTTTCGATCAACTTAATGAAGGTGTTGTTGTCAACACCAATAGTAGACTTGATACAATGGCCTAGGGCGAGTAGCCCATCGACAAGAGGCCCCCCATCAACGTAGCCCAAAGGCGACCCCCAGAAGCCTGGTACTAAGTTGAGCTTAAAACCCCCGGGGAGAGTATTCTAGGTAGAACGGGGTGTAGCCTAATGACAATACCCCTTAGGAGGGTTGATGAGAACGTCTGGATGATACCGCAGGACGCTAAAGCCTGTATGAGGGTGCCAGTGATAATATACGCTGACGACTTCCTGATAAACAAGATGAAGGAAGACCTAACGCTAGTACAGGCAATGAACGTAGCATGCCTAAAGGGGATAAAGAAGTACAGTCTCGTAATGCCAGACGGCCACCAAGGCTACGGATTCCCAGTAGGCGGGGTAGCAGCAATGTCTATAGAGGAGGACGGGGTCATAAGCCCTGGAGGGATAGGCTATGATATCAACTGCCTACCACCAGGCACCAAGGTTCTCACTAGGTTCGGGTACAGGATACCCATAGAGGAGCTCAAAAGGGGAGGTCAGGTTATATCGATAGGTAAGAGTGGGGCTAGGAGCTCTAGGGTAAAATACTTCATGTGGAGGTACGAGGATAAGCTTATCAGGATTAGGACTAAGAGTGGGTACACCATACAAGCCTCACCAGACCACCCAATACTAACAAGAGATGGTATGAAGGAGGCAGCTCTAATCAGGAAGGGGGAGCTCGTAGCCCTACATCCATTCGAGGGAGTTGACTACGAGGAGCCAGAGGACTTCGTGATACTCACAGAGGATATGTTCCCGGAGGGTATAGCTAGAGAGCTTAAGAGGAGGGGCTTGCTACCGCTGACATCTAAACACCCTAAGCTACCAATCCTAGTTAAACTACTAGCATACTTCACCGGAGACGGCTCGTTTAACGGTAGAAACGGTAAGATGACGGTGTTCTATGGATCCCCCGAGGGCTTGGAGGAGATTAGGAGGGATATAGAGGAGCTAGGCTATAAACCATCGAAGGTCAGAGTTAGGGTTAAGAGGGTTGCGATGGATGGTAAGCTCTACATAACCACAGAGTACTCTATAGCAGTCTCAGCTAGGAGTTTCAAGGAGCTCCTCATAGCCCTAGGTGCTCCTAGGGGTAGGAGGGTCTATGAAGCTTACAGAGTTCCAGAGTGGCTTAAGAGGATGCCAAGGTGGGTTAAGAGGTTGTATCTAGCAGCACTCTTTGGAGCGGAGCTTAACAAACCTCAGACCATCAACGGGTACAACTTCGAACCACCACTGCTATCCATCACTAAGAGTGTTGAGCTTGAGGAGGCAGGGCTTAGATTCCTAGAGGATATAGCTGGGATGCTGGAGGAGCTCGGGGTTAAGGTTACCGGTATAAACAAGGTTGTAGAGGGTAGCAGGGTTAGGCTTAGGCTACAGATTTCAGCAAAACCAGAGAATCTGATCAAGCTATGGAGCACCATAGGCTACGAGTACAACCCGGAGAAGAGGAGGCTTGCTCTAGCAGCAGTCGTATGGTTGAAGTATAAGGTTGGTGTTCTAGCTGAAAGGAGGGCTGTGGAAGCCCTAGCTGTAGCAGTTAGAGGAGCTAGTACCTTCAAGAGCCAGGTTGTATTGGGTTACATTAACGAGAGGTTCGTTGAGGGGAGCCTCTATGAGGGTAGGAGGGAGGAGCCTCGTATAGCCTACAACTTCCCCGCTTTCGAGGAGTGGGTTTCAAGTAGGCTTGAGGGTGATATTGTATGGGATGAGGTCGAGGATGTAACAACAATACCATACAACGGCCTTGTCTACGATATAACTGTAGATGATGAAGCTCACAACTTTGTAGCGGAGGGTGTAGTTGTATCAAATTGCGGCGTGAGGGTGATCAGGACAGATCTAACTGTTAAGGAGGTTAGGCCTAGGATTAAGGAGTTAATTGACGAGATCTACAGGAATGTTCCTAGCGGTGTTGGGAGTACTGGTAAGGTTAGGCTCTCCGTGCAGGAGCTCGACAGGGTTCTTAACGAGGGTGTTGAGTGGGCCCTCGGGAGGGGTTACGGTTGGGCTGATGATATTGAGCGTATCGAGCAGAGGGGTAGTTGGGATCTCGCGGACGCTAATGCTGTCAGTAAGACGGCTAAGCAGAGGGGTGCTGAGCAGCTTGGAACCCTTGGTAGTGGTAACCACTTCCTAGAGGTTCAGGTTGTAGATAGGATTTACGATGAGAGGATAGCTAAGGTCTACGGCCTCTTCGAGGGCCAAATAGTTGTTATGATCCACACTGGTAGTAGGGGTTTAGGACACCAGGTTGCTAGCGACTACCTAGTCATAATGGAGAGGGCTATGAGGACCTATGGTACCATACCACCTGACAGGGAGCTAGCGAGCGTACCGTGGAGTAGCAAGGAGGCTCAAAGCTACTTCAAGGCCATGGCTGCAGCAGCTAACTTCGCCTGGACCAATAGGCAGATGATAGCACACTGGACTAGGGAGAGCTTCAAGAAGGTGTTCCACACTGACCCCGACAAGCTTGGTATGAAGATCGTATACGATGTAGCACACAATATAGCTAAGATAGAGGAGTACGAGGTTGAGGGTAAGAGGATGAAGCTCATAATACACAGGAAGGGTGCTACAAGAGCCTTCCCGCCCGGGAGCCCGGAGATACCAGCTGAGTATAGGAGTGTAGGACAACCAGTACTAATACCTGGTAGTATGGGTACAGCAAGCTACATACTAGCAGGTGTACCCGAGGGTGTTAAGAGCTGGTACACAGCACCACACGGTGCAGGTAGGTGGATGAGCAGAGCTGCCGCTAAGAGGAAGAAGAGCTACAGGGAGGTTGTAGCGGAGCTCGAGAGCAAGGGGATATACATTAAGGCTAGCAACATCGAGACCGTCGTGGAGGAGACACCTGAAGCGTACAAGGACGTCGATAAGGTTGCTGAGGTCGCTCACGCAGTAGGCATAGCAAGGCTCGTAGCCAGGATGAGACCCATAGGTGTAACTAAAGGTTAACCATCGACTCAGGATAGGCCTCCCATAGATACCCTTAGAGGTAACCCCCCGCCTATCAATCCAATCGAGTGGATTCACATGACGTACGTTTTAAAGGACCCCCCTCCACGTCATTTTTCCTAGAGGAGCTGGAGGTTGTCGAGTGAGGTAGAAGCTAAGTTCAAGGTTGATTGCGGTAGCCTAGGGGAGTTAAGGGTTAAACTTGAAAGCCTAGGGTTCAGGTATAGGGGTTTATCTGAGGAGGTGGACTACTACTACTCGCACCCCTGCAGGGACTTCATGTCATCGGATGAAGCTCTTAGGGTTAGGGTTACAGGGGAGGGGGTTACCCTAACCTATAAGGGTCCTAGGGCCCCCTCACGGTTTAAGGAGAGGCTTGAGGTTAACGTTAGGGTTGATGGTAGCATAGGGGAGCTCCTAGAGCATCTCGGCTTTAAGCGAGCTCTCACTGTTAGGAAGCTGAGGGAGTACTTTGAGGGTGAGGGTGTGATAGTGTCC
>JAPYWV010000067.1 GCA_028276165.1 Acidilobaceae archaeon | reverse complement strand
ATCTCCTCTCCTTGGCTTCTTTATTGGTGGTTTTCTCGTTAAGATCCTTGTATCAGAGTTTGGTTTTGGTGGTGTGGTTGGCGTTGATGAGGGTTTCTTTACCAGTATTGGTCTCCCCCTGTTGACTCTTAGTGGTGTTCTCATAGCTTTTGAGATGGGTAGGGATGTTGGTGTTGTTGGTTTTAACCCTAAGCTTGCCTACATTGTTGTTGTCGAGGCCGCTATAATATTCGGTTTCACCCTCCTCATAGCTAGGTTTCTCGGCTTCGGGCATTTGGAGAGCTTCGTCATAGCTATAGTCTTCCTATCCTCTAGTACAGTCACCGTGTACAGGCTGACTCTAGGTTTAAGGTCTGAGGAGATTAGGAGTATGGCGTTGACCATAACAACCCTTGAGGATGTAGCTCTCCTAACAGCTCTAAGCCTTGTGGTTGGGAGGCCCGAGAACCCCCTGGTTGTCCTAGTGCTCTCAATAGTATCAGCTCTAGTAGCAGGCTTCATACTCAGATCCCTCATACCCCTACTACGTGGGAGTGAGGAGTTCCAAGTCATAATAGCTATAGCCTTCACCTTAGGCTACGCTAGTCTAACACAGTTCTTCGCAACACCCTACCTAGGCGGCTTCATAGCAGGCTACCTTCTAGGGAGAACCCTCGGCCGTAAGATCTCATTCGAGCCTTACGCTGGCTTCATAGCCCTACTCTACATGGTATCCGTAGGCTTCATGACCCCTTTAACTGGGGAGTTTAGGGTTGGGGTTCTATCGTTTCTTACAATCCTGGTTGTCATGGCGCTAGCTATTAGGATGCTATCGGTATTCCTAGCGGTGCTCATAGTGTTAAGGAGTGGCTTCTACGCTATAACGGTGGCGACAGCATCCATGTCTATAAGCGAGCTAGCCCCCCTGGCTGTTCTAACAGCCTATGCTGGTGGACTTGTTAGCGGTGACGTAGCTCTAGCTCTAACCCTACTCCCCCTAGCTACAATAGCCCTATCAACAGCCTTCTTCGACACGTTCAAGGCGTGGGCTGCTCGTGCTAGCAAGTATATAGCGTTAGAGCTCCCAATCCTCGTCCCAGAGAGCGTCTACGAGGCCGGGGTTAAGGTTATGGTGACATCGGCTAAGATAAGTGGCGTTCTACTCCTAGCTGTGATGTCAACCTTCGCGCTCAACATGGTAGGCCTAGGCTTCCTCGGAGTCCTGGTACTAGCTGTAGCTATCATCTTAACGCTTAGATTCTATAGGGAGCTCTGGGCTGAGGCCAAGATCTTAGGAGAGCTACCAGGCGTCATAGCCAGGATGCTGGCTATCCTAGTGGCGGGTGTAGCTTCAGCATACACTCTACACGAGGTCCTTAGAGCCTTCAAGGAGCTTGAGGGGCTAGCGTGGATAGCACCTCTATCGTTGTACGTGCTAGTTATATTCATTGCGGTGGAGGTTTTCATGGCTGCTAGGAGCTATGCTAGGAAGATAGTGGCCAAGATGAGGCCCCCACTCTAGCTGAATATCTTATAAGCCTGGGGTCCACAACATGCTACTATGGTGGTCTCCTAATGCTAAGGTTCCACTTCAGAGATGCAAGGGTATGGAGGTACATGATTGCTAGCATAGAGAAGATACTCGATGAAGGTGTCTTCGTGGCGACACCCGAGGGTATATCGTTGAGGGCTCTCGATACAAGCCATATAGTGATGGTAGACCTACTATACCCCTCCAGCGCCTTCGTAGAGTTTACAGTTGAAAGGGATGTAGTGGAGGTTGGCGTATCCTTCGGTGTTCTAAGCAAGGTTCTAAGGAGAGCTACTAAGAATGATGAGCTGGTGTTAGAGCTTAAAGGTAACAGTATCGTGGTTGAGCTTAAGAGGAGGGGTGTTAGGAGGTTTAGGATACCATTAATACACTTAACCTACGAGAAGCTACCCGAGCCTAAGATAGCGTTTACCGTGAAAGCTAAGATGCTCGGGAGCACCTTTAGAGATGTGGTGAGGATCCTTAAACCAATAGCTGATAGCGTTACCCTGAAGGCCTCGGAGGATGGTAGGTTAACCTTCATCGGTAGAGGTGATGTAGCTAGTGGGGAGGTCGAGCTCTCCCTCGATAAGCAGACGCTACTAGAGGCTAGCATTGAGAGCCCCGATGAGGCGTCCTATACGATGGAGTACTTCGAGTACATAGCTAAAGCCTCTCAGGTTGCTGACACCATTACAATACAGTATGCTCAGGAGGCCCCCGTCAGGGTCGACCTTGAGTACGCTGATGGCGGTAGGCTGACATTCTATGTATCACCGAGAGTCGACTAGCATCTTTAAGATTAAAAGGTGGGAGGGAGCGGCTACCCTCAAAGCCCTGTATAAGGCCTACTACTCTAAAACCTCAAGGCTGAAACCCCCAAGTGAGATTCAGAGGAGGGAGTTCGCCTTCCAGCTGTTCGAGTTTGAAAGCTATGTTAGGCACATCTCGTTCAGGGACCCAGGTGAGTTGAAGAGCTATCTTGAAGCTAATGCTCCGAGACATGCCTACTACTCGGTAGCCTTGTACCAGTTACCCGATGCTAAGAGCATGGAGGAGAAGGGGTGGCTTGGGTCGGAGCTCCTGGTGGATATAGATGTTGATAACCTTAGTGGTTGTAGGGAGCTTAGGGCCGTAAGTGGCTTAGACCTGGTGGACGACGCATGCTTGATGGAGGGCTTTAAGGCAGCACTGAGGGTTAGAAGGATACTCTATAGAGATCTAGGTGTAAGTAGCAGAGTGTACTTTAGTGGGAGCCGTGGATTCCACATCATAGGGTATTGTGATTACTGTCTAACGCTGGGGAGGGAGGAGAGGAGTGAGATAGCATCCTACATAGCTGGGGTTGACTTGAAGCTAGAGCACCTAATACCCCTCAAGCCTAAGAAGGGGGCCCCTGCCACCCCGACAGCTGATGATCCTGGGTGGAGGGGCTTAATCGGAGAGTACCTGGCATCAAGGAACCCCGGTGTGGTGTTAGAAATTGGAGAGGACGAGCTTAGGGCTATTGTGGAGGAGCTTAAGATACCCATTGACATGCAGGTTACCAGGGATCCCTCAAGACTAGCTAGGATCATTGGTAGCATTAATGGGAAGTCGTCGCTCCTCGTTGTAGAGGTGGAGGACGATAGTTTCAACCCAACACTAGACCTATCACCGTTCAGAGGGGAGGTTACTGTGAGAGCTAACGTGGACTTGGAGGACGCAACCATCCTAGGCTTAAAGATAGGCTTTAGGAGGGGTGAGACAGTCGACCTAGAGGCTCCCATAGCACTCCTGTTAGCCTCAAAGGGTATCGTAACCCCCATGTCGGGTGAGGTTTGGGTTGAGTAGTAGGATCTTAGAGAGCCCTTTTAGAGCTGCAATTAAAATACACGACCCCCTAACCCTAGAGCATCTACGTGATGTGAGAAGAGTTTTATCTACATACTGTTTGAAACCAGGGGCCTTGTGTAACGCCTACCTAGACCTCTCAATGAGCGTAGCGAACTCCATGGCCATCGTTAGATTGTACGATCTCAGGGGCTCAAAGGAGTACTCAGGTCTCGACGCTGGGGTCATAAGGTTGCTTGACTCCATTACGGATGTCTACGCTAAACTCCTAGCGGGCCTCATAGTAACCGTTGGAGAGAATGTGATGGTGAGGTTCAAGGCTACAGTTGAGGTTGATGGGAAGGTTTACAGGAGGGGGGATGTAGCTAGGCTCCCCGTAGAGAGGTTTGTGAAACTAGCGGTTGCAGGCCTTGTGGAGCCCTTTGAGAGTATAGCTACTCTAAGCTAGAACCCTCTCCACCCTACCCAGGATCTCAGCTTTACCACCGGTGGGTTTAACTAGTTGAACACCACACGATAGGCATCTAACGGGGAATGTTGCATGGCTGAATACAACCTGGCTGTTACCACAGTTAGGGCATACGACTAGTAGGAACCTACTCCTAGGCTGTGGTATCAGCATCTTCCTCCTCTTAAACTCCATAACGGGGGCGCTCATAGGGTTCACCTTGAAACCTCGACAAGCTCAACCTTCTTAAGCCTCTCATTGAGTATATGCCTCTTGTAGCCACACTGACTACATGTTATCTTCAAGGTGATCCTCTTATTAACCTTAGCAAGCCTCTTCTGCTCAGGCTTCCTCTTACTACCATAACCTTCCTGCTTCCTCAAATACCTCCTCTGACCCTCAGCCATAGTCCTCCTCTGACCATGCTTGTATATCGATACGCTATGCTCTGTATGAGTATTACATCTTGGGCAGTACGTTCTAATCTTCTTCGGGAACTTCAACCTAAACCCCCTCGATCTGTGTTTTTCAAGCTTGGAACCTTAAAAGTTTAAGGTGTATCGTGGACTTATATCTCCAAGCCCTTCGGCTTCCTCTCCTCCTCAGCTCTCACCTTAACTATCCCATAGAATATAGCGCAGCTCACGCAATAGCACTTCTGTACAGGGTACCTCATTATGATAGCCCCCTTCTTCTCAAGCTCGCTAGCTAGAGCTGGATCCACTGGGCTGTACATCCGGGTCACACATATTATCTTATCTGCTGGCGTTAGCCTACCACAGTTATCACAGGGTACTGTTCCACTCCTACCCTTACTCCCCTTCCTCCTCCCCCTACTCTCCCTCTTCTTAGGCATTAGTTTTTCCTCCTCCAACAGTGTATGCTCCTCAGAACTTAATATGTTTTAGCGTATCTAACCCATGTCACAGCAGGTCTCCCACAGATAGGGCATGCAAGGCCCCGGGCTTCCTCGAAGGGCCACACAACTCCTAGTGTTTTAACCTCAAGCTCCTCCTCAACCCTCCTAGCACACTCCTCCCTAGAACACCACGGCATCTCTAGTATTCCACGCTTCTCCCCAGCCCACTCTCTCGCTTCATCCATGCTCGTAACCCTTCTTATGGATGATAATAGGTAGTCCCACGCTCTCCTCTTGATATTAACTGTTATGTCGTTGAATAGCTTGGCGATGAAGCTGGGGAGCTCCTCCCCTGCAACCTTATACCTATCAAGTGTATCCCTTCTAACCACAGTTAAAACCCCTGTTTTAACCTCCTCCAACCCCACGTCAACCCTCACAGGAACCCCTCTAGCCTCCCAGTAGTAGTACTTAGCACCAGGCCTCAACTCCTCCCTCTCGTCAACCCTAACTCTGAAGCCTCTCTCCTCTAAAACCCTTGATATGCTTCGAGCCTCCTCTAGTACGAGCCTCTTCTCCTCCTCAGACCCCACGGGTATGGGTATGACTACAACCTGTATAGGGGCTATATGTGGTGGGAGCACCAAACCCCTATCGTCACCGTGTACCGCTATTATAGTAGCTATAACCCTATCGCTTACACCATAGCTAGTCTGCCATGGGTAGTCGAGGCTCCCGTCTTGGAGCTGTATTTTGAAGTCGAATGCTCTCGTGAAGTTCTGCCCTAGGTTATGAGCAGTCCCTATCTGTAGAACCCTACCATCGGGCATTACGGTGTCGAACGCTATTGTGTAAAGGGCTCCAGCGAACTTATCCCACTCAGGCCTCCTAGATATAACGTAGGGGATGCCTAGGTTATCGAATAACTCCCTGTAGATCTCTATAGCTTCTAACACCTGCCTCTCAGAGTCCTCAAAGCTATCGTGGATCGTGTGAGCCTCCTTAAACGTGGTAACCTCCCTAAGCCTGATCATAGCCCTTGTAGCCTTAGTCTCGTACCTGAAGACGCTTACAATCTGATAGTACTTCTTGGGGAGCTGCTTGTAGCTCTTAATCCAGAGGGACTCGTAGTACGTTATGTTAGTCTCGCTAGTAGGCCTGAGAGCGAGTTTAACATCGAGAGGCTCTAAACCACCATGGGTAACCCAGTAAACCTCATCCTCAAAACCCCTAATGTGCTCAGACTCCTTCCTCAGGAGAGTCTCGGGTATGAGGAGTGGGAAGAGAACCTCCTCATGACCCCTCCTATCGTGGAGCTCTCTAATCAGCTCTAAAACCCTCCTCCTAATCTGGAAGCCATATGGCATCCAAACACCCATACCCTTAACAGGATACCTACCATAATCGTAGACCTCGGCCTCCTCGATAACCCAATCAAACCACTCTGAGAAGTTACTCCTCCACCTATCCCTTGTAATAGCGGTCAACACCACAACACCAATAATAATTTCTAGGCTAATACCTTATAAAGACACGCTCTAGGAGAGTGAAGGTCAATGTAATCAGTCTAGCCTAGTCTAGACTATAAAGATTACCAGCAAGGCTATAAGGAGACCGTATATAGCTATCCCCTCCCTAAGACCACTACTAGCAAAGCCGGCCCGAAGACCTCTCTTCTCAGTTATAACGCTTATGGCAGCCCCATCTATGCCTACCGCTACTCCAGCACCTATAGTTTTGCCGATTATTATTA
This sequence comes from Acidilobaceae archaeon, assembly GCA_028276165.1. Lineage (GTDB taxonomy): Archaea > Thermoproteota > Thermoprotei_A > Sulfolobales > Acidilobaceae > DSZV01. The sequence goes on along the minus strand of JAPYWV010000067.1, from coordinate 2,709 downwards.
AAGCCCTCTCCGCCTCCTGTGCTTCAACAGTTAATGCTGTGAATGCTGCTCATAAGGGCCACCACTGGTACTGGTAACCTCTCCAACTTCACCTTTAAACACCTTTGACCTAGCTACCGGTTTCTCCTCAGATATTTTTAAAGAACTTAGGTAGCCTTACACCTCTCTGCTTCTGGTATTCCCCTGAGTACGGTTTAGCAGATGGTGTTCCCAGCTTTACTAGGACTAGGTGTAGGAAGCGGTCTCCAGCGTATAGTTTTACGGGGAAGCTTGAGCCTATAACCTCTATTGTTAGCTGTCCCTCGAATCCTGCATCGACAGCAGTTGATGGCACGTATATTCCTGTTCTAGCCCATGTACTCCGGAGGTTGACTAGACCCGCTATGTAGTCTGGTAGCCTTATGTACTCTAACGTGTGTAGTAGCAGGTGCTCCCGGGGTCTAACGATTATCTCATCGGCCTCACCGCACTCGTAGAACTCGCTGGGGTCGCCAGGGCTACGGGGGTCTAGTATCTTATCCGTAGTCTTAAACCTACAGTAACCCCTACCCAGCCTTAGGTCAAGACCGTTCTCCCTTATAACCTCAGGGTCTAGGGGGTCTATTACAAGGTCCCCCGATCTTATTAAAACCATTATATCCCTATCGCTTAGTATCAACGCCTATCTCCACGTGCTTAAGGTGGACTCTATGCTTTTAAACGTGAAGGGGGTTGGGACGGCCATTCACGTTATATAGGTTCCTAGCGTCCCCTCCCCCTACGGTGTTGGGGTTGACTATTCTCGTTGATCTAGGGGTGTGCCCTGGCTTTGATGTCTTCAGGAGGGTTTTGGGTGGTGAGGAGGTTACTGTAGGGGATGGCTTGGTGAAAGCCCTGGATACAGCGAGGTCTATCTTCGAATCTGAGGCTTCAAGGCGTAGGATCTATGGTTACTGCTCCGGGCTGGGTGCTCTGATGGATAGGAGTGGTGTTTGTAGCCCTGAATGGGAGCATAGCGTTCTAGTCGAACATGCTGTTGGAGTAGGCCCCCTGGCTCCACCTGAGGTTTCAAGGCTCTTCCTCTTCGTAAGGCTTCTCCAGATGTCCCAGGGTTTAGAGCCTGTCAGGGGGCTTCTAGCTTTGAGGATAGCTGATGCCCTAAACTCAGGTATAACCCCTCTAGTCCCAGTTAGGGGGAGTCTTGGTGCGAGTGGCGATCTAACCCCTAGTGCTCACGCCTTCCTCTGCATCTTTAGAGGTGTAGGCCTAGCTCTACACAGGGGTTCTAGGGTTGGATGTTCCGAGGCTCTCAAGGCCGAGGGCTTGGAAGTCGTAGAGCTTAAGCCTGGGGAGGCTCTAGCCTTGATAAACAATACTGCCTGGAGTACAGCCCTACTAGCCTACTCTACGCTAAGGCTTGAAGACGTTATAGCGAGGTCCCTGAATGTTGCTAGGAGCACATTAGAGCTATGTAGGTGTGTTGAAGAGCACTATGGTGGTGCAGTGTCTAAGGTTAAGAGGCACCCTGGCGTAGGCTTAGCTCTGAAGATGCTGGATGGGCTTAAATGTGATAACGCTAGCAGGCTCCAGGACCCCTATAGCCTCAGGTGCACCCCCTTCATATACGGAGCGCTCCTAGACCTCATAGAGTTCTCCAAGGATGTGGTTTTAAGGGAGGCTTGTAGCACTACCACAAACCCCATCGTCGTCGATGGGAGGGTTGTGCACTCCTGCGCCTTCTACTCCATACACGTAGCCATTATCTCAGACATGCTGGCGGTAGGGGTAGCCCACATTGCTAACGCTATTGAGAGGAGGGTAGTTCAACTACTAAGAGGTGATATAACGGGGCTCCCGGACTTCCTAGCAGTAGGAACCCCCGTGGGCTCTATGATCGATGGTTATGTGGCTGCGTCTATAACAGCAAGGCTTAGAGCTCTAGCAACACCACATAGCATCCACTCACTACCCGTGAGCGGTATGCAGGAAGACGTTGTACCCCATGCTGGAGAGGCGGCATTAAGGCTAATCGAGGTTGTAGAGCTCCTGGAGGAGCTTGTAGACGTTGAGGAGAGAGTTGCCGCTAAGGCCTTATCCATTAAAGGCGGGGGCTCTTGAAATTTTAAGGGTTTCCAATGGCACTTGTCTGGCTTGGGGGTTTTATGGTTAAGGTAACTCTTGAGATGGAGGCTGGCGATCTGGTTAGAGTGTTTGGACCCGCTGTACTGAGGGTTTCAAGTGGGCTTGTTAGCATCCTGGGTGCTGAGCTCGGTGAGGGGGAGTCATTTGTTGTTGGGGATCTTAGGAGCTATGTCGTCAGGGGGGTTACTAGGTCTAGTGTTGATGTTGAGCTTGAGAGGGATGCTAGGGTTGAGCTGGCGTCACCTGAGGAGGAGCCTTACGATGAGTGGGTTGAGATCGCGGATTCGATAGTGTCGAGCTGCCCTACCCCCTGTACTGTTACAGTTCTAGGCTCCACCGACTCAGGTAAGACTAGCTTCGCTGCACTCCTAGCTAATAGGAGTATCCTTAGGGGTTTGAAGGTAGCCATTATAGATGCTGATGTCGGTCAAGCTGACATAGGGCCTCCGGGCTTCGTAGGACTAGCATACCCTAAGAACTGGGTCTCATGGCTTAGATTCCTTGAGCCCGAAATGCTAAGGTTCATAGGCTCTATCGAGCCTTCACCTCTGGTCGGTAGGATCATATCAGCTTGTGTGGAGCTCCAGG
>JAPYWV010000089.1 GCA_028276165.1 Acidilobaceae archaeon | reverse complement strand
CTCCAGACGAAGGCTTTGAGTGATGGTGCAGAGCTTATAGTAGTTGATAGTGATGGATGGGTTGAAGGGTGGGCTGCTCTAGAGTACAAGGTGGATCTTGTTAGAGCTCTTAGATCGAGCGACGTAGCTGTCATGGGGGATGATAGGCTAGCAGATTACATGGCCAGGCTACTCCCAGTTAGGGTTTATAAGCTTACGAGGCCCATGGTTCAGGCTACGAGGAGTGCAGAGGATAGGAGGAGGCTTAGGCAGGAGAACTACAGGAGGTTCCTTGAGGGGGATCTAGTGGAGGTTGATCTAACAAGGATCCCGGTCTACGGAGCATGCATATCAGGCTACAAGGCTGAGGGGAAACTGGTGAAGCTCATAGAGGAGACACTGGGGGAGGATGTGGTGGAGATGGTAACAAGATACCCTGGAGGGGTATGCGTATACGTTAAAGACCAAAACCCAGCACTACAACAGGCAGTGAAAGAGCTACAGAAGAAGCTACAAGGGCTAGAGCTCATGATAATACCGTTAAGCACAGCTAAGATGATACTATCAGCGTTAAGGGATGAGAGGGGGCACGACTGCCCAGCACTACTAGTAGACGTGGACATCAAATCAGGGAGGGCGCTATTCAAAACAAGATGCAAAGGACCATTCAAAGCAGTACTGGTCAGCAGAGTAAGGCTAACAGAGGACTACAGGGAGGCGGCTAGAGGCAGGATATGGATATAACCTCCAAAAGCGCAGGAGCAAAATATAGTTAGTAAGCCATAGCTCAAGTGTATGCGTATCTCGCGTACCAGAAGATGCAATTCGATCTCCATCCCAACAGTTTGGTAACGAGATTTCCAAACTAGATAGCTAGCTGTCGTGCTGTCACGTTAAGATAATAACCTTTTAGGGTAAACATATCTACTGGTGTTGCTACATGGGCTTTTTAAAGGTCAAAGTCGGGCTTTTTAACCCGGCTGAGCCTAGTAAAGTTGTTGAAGTTGAAGCTCTCATAGACACAGGTGCAATCTACAGTATTGTAGGACGGGATCTCCTACAACAGCTGGGTGTGAAGCCTATTGAGAGGAGGAGGTTTAAAGTCTTCGGGGGGTACGTGGAGAGGGATGTAGGGGAGGTGGGCCTCGTAATCCTAGGTAGGAGGCGTACGGTGCCCGTGGTGTTCGGTGAGGAGAAGGATATCACGGTAGTAGGGGTAACAGCCCTGGAGATTTTCGGGTTAGAAGTTGATGTGGTTAGAGGTGTGCTGAGAGAGGCGGAGCTCCTACTCGTATGATCACCCTCCTAGCTTGAAGTAACACCTCGCTTATGAGGGGAGTGCACTCGAAGGTGGTTAACTTAAAACAGTAAGCCCCTCGAAGAGCGGAAAGTTACTCTGATAGCCTCAGAGTTTGTGGATCGTCGTCAGCTAACCTCCATAAACCCTTCTTGAAATCCAGGAGTATCACTCCAAGCTCGCTAGCCACATAATCACTTATTATCACCTCGTCTACATATGGGCTCACGATTATATTAACGTTCACAATCTTAGATCTTCTATCAGGTAGTATTAGTTCAAGTGTAGCATGTGAGGTATAATACGGTAGTGTCACCTCACCTCCACCCGTCTCAAGAGTCACCACAGCCTCCGTACTAGGAGGCCATAGTTTAAGATCCCTAGCTATGTGAATGGGTACAATGATGTCTGGAGCGTCAGCCTCAAAACCGCTATTGAGAAGAGCTCTTCCCTCAAAGACTCTACCCTTAACCTTTAACCTAACTCTAACCCTGCAAACCACTACTCACACCTGGCTTATAGACGTATTTCTTCCTCATATATCCTAGCTTTCTACGCGGTATTATCCTAGAGACAAACTCCTTAACCAACCTTACGTCCTCGTCTCTACTCACGTAGCTCACCACGAGTTACCTTTGGTGGGGACGGTTATATGTTTGATGAAGTTTACGGCTTGATTTCAGGATTTAAACCCTTGCTTAGCTACAGTGTGTTGGTGGTCGAGTGTGGTTGATGTAACTTCAGGTGATGTGCTTACAGCCCTCCTATTCCAGGCTGGTGGTGGCTTAATTCTCGGTTTCGCTGCCGGCTATGCTTTGAAGAAGCTTGTTAAAGTGGTGTTGCTAGTGCTGGGGGTGTTTACTGTAGGCCTTCTAGTCCTAGCCTACTATGGTATTATAGCTGTTAACTGGGATAAACTAGCGCTCCTCGTTGAGAGAGCTCTAGCTGGAGCACAGGCTACCACATACTCTATACAATCATTTGTGATAGCCTCGATACCATTCGCTGGGGCCTTCACAGCAGGGTTCATACTAGGGTTTAAGTATGGTTGACTCGTCCCCTAAGAGATCACCTGTTGTTGAAGGGATATTATAGTGTTTGAAGCTTAAACCACGCGCTGTTTTGTAGCCTCCAACCCCTCTTTAACCCTTTCTGCTAACTTCTTTCCAACTCCATGTGGTGGATTCGTAGGTGTTGCTAGGAACGATACAGGTGATAGATAGTGGATTCTTTCAACTCCATGTGATGGATTCCTAGTACCTTCTCCAAGTCCTTCACACCTGCCTTGGCGTCTTTCAACTCCATGTGATGGATTCAGCACTATGGGGGGCCTTGTCGTGGTGTATTGTCTTGTAATTGCTGGTTTCTATTTTGTTTTCTATTGTTGTACCCCTGTTTTACCCGCTGTAGGCCCCCCACGGTCCTGGCGGGGTGTGGGGGTATTTAAGCTTTACTCTACATCGTCCCTAGCTAAGCCGAGATTTCGACTTGGTGTCCTGCCGGAACACCTAGCAACGGTTGAGGTTTGGTCTTCGCTACATCAACCGAAAAGTATATAGGTGCCCCCGCCTGCCAAGGATTAGTTTTAGTGTGTGCCACCTGTGGGTTTGAGTTTTGAAGGTTTCCCCCTTAGGTGGGTTTGTTCAGAGCAGGTTTGGAGAGCTAGAGGTGTCAGAGGCTGAGTATTAGGGTCTTTTGAGTGGAGCCGGTGTGCGTTATTCGAGGTACTCGGATTACTTGAGTAACGTCCTTGAAAATTGTGATTGAGAATTGGATACGAAAGCTTTCCGTTATCGCATAAGGCATTACAGGAAAGGTGATACTGGTGCTCGGTTGAACTCGCAGATGGGTTCGCATGTGATATCATGTCTTAGGTTGAAGAGCTCCTGGGGGGCTCCTAGTCGGCTGCCTAACGCTAAGAGCTCCACGTTGCCAGGGCTCTCCCTAAGCGTCAATGCCACGCTCATGAGGGGGTTACTTAGAGCGTTGCCGGGTTTAGGGCTCGCGGTCCCCCATGCAGGGTTACCTTCCTCTTCCAGGGTATTATGGGTGGGTGGTGCGGCGGCCGGGATTTGAACCCGGGACCTCCGGCTTGGCAGGCCGGCGTCCTAGTCCAGGCTAGACGACCGCCGCTCCCCCTAGTCATGGTTTGGTTTGCTGGGTTTTAAAAGGTTTAGTGTAGATACCCTCAATTCTCTTATCAGGGGACGTAGACCGTAGTTCAAGTGATGCAAGCACCACCCCTGTAAAGCTCAACCTGGGAGTAGCGGGTTTAACAGTGCAAGGGGCACCTGCAACGATCATTGCAGGCATACTAGTAGCTGGGATTATTGCTGGCTCCGTGCTACTACTAGTGTTTAGGAGGAGGTAGCTACCTTAACAACGTTAGAACCCCCACTGTTACCAGGACTAACCCGACTATAGTGGTTAGAGTCTTAGACCTCATCCTGGAGGCTATAGTGCTTCCTACCTGAGCTCCCACCACGGCTCCAAGCGCGAATGGTATTGCTATGCTGAAGACCACATTGCCGTTGGCTATGTGCACTATGGAGCCCGATGCTGAGGTTACCACTATTGATAGCATGCTAGTAGCTACGGCCTCGTGCACGGGGAGGCCTAGTACTGAGATTAGGATTGGCATTAGTATAGCTCCACCACCTATGCCTGAGAGGCCTGCTACAAGGCCTGCTGTGACACCAGCCACCGGTACTAGGATCTTGTTGTTAAGCTTAACCCCCAAGCTCCTCCCCGACCCCCTTAGCATTAGGTTTAAACCGTAGACTAGGACTATCAGTGCAACTACTGTCTTAACAAGGGCTCTTGGAGCTACACTAGCTATCTGAGCTCCAACCATGCTAGATGGCACCATTAGCAGTGCTAGTAAAAGCCAACCCCTAGGCTTCAGAAGCCCCCTCCTCCAGTACGAGATGGACGCGGAGATACCGTTAAACACTATTATGAACAAGCTTGTACCCACAGCCTTCTCTATGTGCAAGCCCATGTGGTAGAATAGGGGGACCATGAAAACCCCACCACCAATACCACTCATACTACCTATCATTGAGAACACCGCCCCCGCAACTATGTAGGCTAGGTACTCGAAGACCACACCAAAACCCCTAATCATTCAAACTATAGCTGAACCTTTTTAATAGAGCGTTTAAACCTCTATCCCGAGATCCTCTAGGAGATCCCTTAGATTCCTAAGCTTCTGGAGCACCAGGAAACCCTTCCTTGTAAGCTTAACCCTCCTAGCCCTCTCGCCAGCCTCTACGACCACGATACCCTTCTCGTTAAGCTCCTCTAGTAACCTCACAAGCCTATCGTAGGCCAAGCCCGTAGCCTGAGCTATCCTCGTAGCCGGGGCTTCCCCACCCTCCTCTGATAGGTATGATAGCACATCGATTATAATAGACACCTTACTCCTCCTAGCCTTCAACCCAGGAGAACCCTCCTAGCATAGCCTAAGGCCATGTAGAGTGCCCCGAGGGCCCTCACAGCCTCGGATACAATGAGGATTGAGACTGGGATGACCCCTGGGAGTAGTAGTGTTCCAAGAGCTCTACCAAGGTGGGCTAGGGCCACCATGGTGAAGCCAACCCTAGCATGGCCCTTAAACCCCCTTGAGATGGTGAAGGCCAGGAGGAATGCTAGCATATCAAGGCTTGAGGGTAGAACCACTAGGGGGGATAAGGCTGGAAGGTACGTGAAACGCCTGGAACTCCAAACCATGTAGATACCCGATAGGGCTAGGGCTGGTGTTGTGGTGTAAAGGGCGTAGGACAACCTAGCGTCCCCAACGGTGATGGAGAAGACCATGGAGATCTGGCTTAACGAGAGGAGGGTGAAGCCGAGGGAGAGGCGGAACCAGAGCTCCCCACCGAGATCCAGGTATAGGCGGAAGAGCGTAATAGCAGAGGATAGGTAGAAGAGAGCAGACATGAAAGCCAGAAACCCCATAATGCCGGCTACCAGAACACCATCAACCATAGATAACACCATTTAAACCCTCGAAGACCCAAACCCCCTATTCACCTGAGGTGAGTTTAGCTTAAATACTATCCAAAACCCTATGAGGTAACCTGACGGGTGAAGGTGGGATGAGCTACGGAAAGGTAATAGCAGGGCTTGGGATAGCCCTAGTAGCACTACTAGCTCTAGGTGCGGGCATAACACTAGCGGCCCAATGGAGGGCAGCTATGCAAGCTCCACCCAGCGGTTGGACTCAGCAAGCGTGGGGAATGCATGGAATGGGATGGGGGATGATGAAACAGGCAACGGTAACGATGGATAGCGATGGTCCAATGATGAAAGGTGAGTTCGAGAAGGGTAAGGGTAAGCATGTTGGATTCGCTAATCTTACCACTATAAGTGGTAAGGTGAAGTCGGTTAACCTAACTAGAGGATGGGGATTCCTAGTTGTCACGAGCGATGGAAAGGACTATAATGTTTTCGTAAAGAAAGGGTACGTTAGGACGAGTGACGGAGCTCTAGTATTCGGTGGATGGATACTAGGTAACGTGAAGCCAGGCGACGATATAACGGTCAAGGGGTTCGGTAAGAATAGTAACATACTCGCAGTGGAGATAACGTGGAAGGGCAACACATACCAGATTCCAGCCTACTACATGTACCTGCTTAGATCCGGGAGCTAGACGTTGAAATACACCTCAAACCTCCTCTAAACCTTTTTAAGCTTAAGTACTATGATGTCCTAGGTGGGATTGGTTTGATCACCCTACCCCTTAGGGTTGTAGAGTACAGCCTAACATTGGGCTTCCCGCTCCTAGTACTATTCATTGCCCTAACATTATACCCCATGGATTACAGCGAGGTATCCCTATTAGCTAGCGAGGGTTTACGGGATTTCAACTACGTCTCAACACTAGTTGTAGCATCGGGCTACAGTGGGTGGCAGGCGGATTACGGTGTAGTCGAGGACGTGGAGGTTATGGAGGGCAAGCCTGTATACATGTTAAAGGTTAGAGTTGGAGAAGGCGTAGTGAGAGTTGTGGCCTTCAAACTAGGTGTAGAGGGTGACACTATTGGTTTTGATTTAAGGAGTTTAAAGGGGGTAGGGGTTACATTCTACGGGCCACAGGTTAATGTTAAAGGTGAGAGGGTGGTGTTAGCAAGGATCATAGTTGTGGGGGCTCCTGATACGCATGGAATGCACCACACAATGTG
>JAPYWV010000034.1 GCA_028276165.1 Acidilobaceae archaeon | reverse complement strand
TGCTAGGACGCTTATAAGCTGTCCTTCTCTACTAGTGATAACCCTGTAGATCTTAGCGTTACTCGACGAGATGTAGTGTACTATCTTCCTAAGAGTCGGGTTTGAGTAGTAGATCTCAAATGAGCCGTTCATGGTTTGAACTCTCTCCTTTACCGGGAAACTGGTGGTATCAGGGGCCCTGCCTAGACCTAACCCCATGTAGGAGAGCCTTCTTAGGTAGAAATCCTCTTCAACCCTAGCTCTCGGCTCCACAGCTACCTCTAGCCTGTCGAACCTCATGGTTACAAACCTGGCTATGGGGTAGTAGAGTAGCGAGTGTCTCGGGATAAGGGTTAATAGTATGTAGGCTTTCCTGAAGGGGGAGCTTCGTGGTAGATCGTAGATAGCCCTAAAGCCCACTAGGTAGCCTAGCAGATGGTAGTTTTTATCAACGGGCTTAAACGTATCCTCAAGAGCTTTCACCATATCCACCGTGAATCTCAACATCCTTCTCCTATAATAGAAGAACCATATGACCATGGCTCCAGCTAGAAGGGATAACAGTACTATTAGGAGCCTCCACTCAACCATAGTCTACACCTAGCACTCCAAGCCCCTAATCTCGTGTAAGGGGTTTTATAGGCAGGGGTGGCCTCTCACAACATACTCTACAGAGTAAGGCTTATATACCCCTTATAAGAGTAGTTAAGGAGAAGCCGGCGGTGAGGGCCAGTGGAGTACAGGAAACCTCTTGGAATGATACTAACGGGCGCCGGCATAATATTATACGCTGTACCCTTGATCTACGGCTTCTTCAAGGGATCGCTTGGCACAGACAGTATATTTGGTATGGGTTTCTATGTGTCCCTGATACCAATGCTCATAGGCCCGGCCCTATGGTTTGGAGAGGTCCCTGAGGCTATAGTGAAGGCTGTTAGAGCTAAGATCCTAGGGGTTAGGGGTGGTAGCACATGAACCCGGTGCTCGTAGCGATAACAATTCTAGTCATATACGCTGTGGCGTACCTTTTCCACGGTAGGTACATCCTCGAAAGAAGGGTTGTTAAAGCCGATCCTAACGCTGTTACACCAGCATGGTCTAAGTTCGACGGCATAGACTACGTGCCCGCTAATAAGTACATACTCTACGGCCACCACTTCGCTAGTATAGCTGGTGCAGGCCCCATAGTGGGGCCCGCTATAGCATTGGTATGGGGTTGGGGTCTACCGCTACTCTGGGTCCTCTTCGGAAACATATTCATTGGCGCTGTTCACGACTACCTAGCTTTAATGGCTAGTACGAGGTATGGCGGGCTCTCTATAATGAGTATAAGCGAGAACTTCATGGGTAGAGCGGCTAGGTACATATTCCTAACGTACGTCTGGGTAGCTTTAATCCTTGTCCTCGCAGCATTCCTAAGCGTTGGTTCAAGCCTCCTAGCTGGAACTCCTGAGGCTGCAACCCTCACATGGCTCTACATGCCCATAGCGTTGATATACGGTATGCTGATCTACAGACTCGGTATGAGGATTAGGGATGCCCTCATCGTAGCCGTAGTACTACTGGTTATAGCGTTCTGGCTCTCATTCCAGGTACCGTTTAAGGCTACATATGAGCAGTGGGTTGCGATCCTCGCTTTGTACAGCTTCCTAGCAGCAGCACTCCCCGTATGGTACCTACTACAGCCGAGGGATTTCCTGAACGCTCTAATGCTATGGACCTTCGTTGGATTAGCGGTCTTAGCAGGACTCACACTACTATGGGTTCCCGTAACAGGCCCCGTTTATAGGGACTTCGTGGCACCTGGAGCAGTTCTCGGAGCTGTAGCTGGTACCGAGCCGGCCAAGGCTATGATAGCATACTTCTGGCCCACAGTACCCCTAGTGATAGCGTGTGGAGCTCTCTCAGGCTTCCACTCGGTTGTAGCCTCGGGTACCAGCTCCAAACAGTTATCCAACGAGCTTGAAGGCCTCATGGTAGGCTATGGTGCGATGCTCACCGAGGGAGCTGTATCAAGCCTAGCGGTAATCCTGCCAGCAGCGATAGTGTGGGATTTCGCGGCTCTCCAAGCGGCAACAGGGGCTCCAGTGCTAGCAGCTCTAGAAGCGGTTGGGATTAAAGCTAATGACATACTAGGTGTATCACCTCCTGCAGCTAGGTTTACAACGGCCTATGGGATGGTCCAAGCACTACTATGGTCAAACCTAGGCATAGACTTCGTAACAGTTTTCAAGGTATTCAGGGTCTTCGCCGCTGTAGCTTTGATAGCGTTCATAGTAACCACGCTTGATACAGCTAATAGGCTTGCTAGGTTCGCCTGGACAGAGCTCTTTGACTGGGTTAAGCCTAGGAGCCCCGGGTTACATAGTCTAATAACGAACAGGTGGGTCGCCTCACTAGTAGCCATACTACTAGGCTTCATGATGGCCTACCCCAAGATCAAGGTCGAGGTTGCTGGAAAGATAACAGAGGTTTACGCTTACACAATTGTATGGCCTGCATTCTCTGGAACAAACCAGCTCCTAGCAGCCCTAGCCCTACTAACATCAGCACTCTGGGTCTACGTAGCCCTTAGGGTTAGAGGGCTCATTGGGCTAGTGATCCTAGTACCAGCACTATTCCTATGGATTACAGTTATGCTAGCACTCGCGATATGGCTATTCCTGATAACACCTGGAATACCATTCCTATACCAGATAACCGCTGGAGCATTAACCCTAGTATCGTTCCTACTATCGCTACTACTCATAGTACTATTCACTAGAGGTCTTCTCAAAGGCAGACAAGCCCAGGGTTAGATCGAGGACTCCTCCTTCCCAAACGTTCCTTTTTTTAAAGCTCTTCCTCACACCCCTTAAAAAGGTGAGATGCAAGTGGCCGGAGGTGCTTTGAGGAGACTCCTAGACAACATTGTATCGTTCATACGGGCCCAGGTAGAGGGGTTTAGGGAGAGCTCTGTATCAGCTATAAAGCTTGAGCATAACGAGCTTGAAGCAGCATTCCTAAACATGATTTTAGGCCCCCTTGTGGGTGTAGTGACAGGAGTGCCCCCCATTATCTCGCTTGAGCTCCTAGCAGAGTTGGGGGATGAGGTTAGGTACCTAGAGTCTAGGGCTTTTAGAGGTGAGGATGTCATTGGAGATCTCTTCTCAACACTTTCAAGTGAGTGATGTTAGGGGTAGGATTCTAGACGTCCTGGGCCTCGGATCTCCCGGGGGGCAGCGCATCCTAGCTGTTATAGGTAAGGGTGGTGTTGGTAAGACCACCACCTCGATACTGCTATCCCTAGTGGCTAGTACTAGGTTTAAAACGCTCATCATGAGTATAGATCCCGCAATGCACCTAGTAGAGTACCTAGGCTTAGGGGATGCTATAGGTAGGTTTGTACACGTTAAAGGCAACCTCTGGGCCTACCAGCTGGACCTCGATAGGTCTGTTAGGGATCTTGCTGAAAACTACACCATGCATGTTAGAGACCTCCTCCCATCCCTTAAGGTTCTAAACTTAGATGATGTAATCGATATAATGAAGAGCGTACCGGGCCTCGAAGAGGAGGTTTACTTGAGGACCGTGCGTGAGGCTACAATGAGGGATTTCGAGGTGGTAGTAGTGGATACACCACCAACCGGGGTCACCCTTAGGGTGCTCACCCTACCTAGACTATACAACCTGTGGTTGGGTAAGCTCATAGAGTTGAGGGAGAGGATCGTAGCTCTAAGGTACATGATAGCGAGGACTCTATACGGGGAGAGGGAGGTTAGGGATAGAGCGTTAGATAAACTGTATAAGTTGAAGGACCATTACTCGACGTTGGAGAAGATCTTCACATCGCCAACACACACATCCTACATCCTAGTCTCGAACCCAGAACCACTACCCTACACGGAGATGGCTAAGGCCATAGACTACATAACACGTAATCTAAACCAGAAACCCAAACTCCTGGTAATGAACAAGGTGAGCTTAGCTCCAAGCAGCGGTGACATAATGAGGGTTTTCTGCTCACTACAATTCCCCAAAATGGTTATAAGGGAGGCGCCTAAGCCCCCATCCACACTTAGTGATGTAGAGAGCTTACTAGACTACGTTGACCTCGACTTCTGCGAGAAGAGCCTGTCACACCTCTAGCCTAGAGCTCGCTCCCACTCCTTACATCCACAACATAAACCTCCTTGAAACCAGCATCCCTAAGCCTCTCCTTAATGAGATTTGCTATCCTACTCCACAAAGTGTGGTTGATGAACTTACAGAAACCACAGCTAGGATCAGACCCCAGGAAGTCGACGAAAACAGCTACCTTATCACCATCCCTTGAAATCCTAAACCCTGTAACCACACCGCTACTCATAACATCGATATCGAAACCAGGCACCTCCACGGTTGAGAGAACTCTCTCCACAATCCTAGCCTTCTCGAAAGCCAAGAACACCACCATAGGATAGTTTCCCTAGGAGGGCTTTTAAACTATCAATCTAGTGGTTCAAGGACCCTATCACCCCCTCTTATAGGCTTCCCAATGGATTAAAAACCATAGCTTATACAATGATATAGTGGGAGTGTATGTGAGGCTGGCTAGCTGGAGGGTTATTGCTAGGCTTGTTAGGTCTGCTGATGTTGTTGTGGAGGTAGTCGATATTAGGGATCCTCTTAGCACTATGAGTAGGAGGCTTGAAAGCATTGTTAGGGCTTTTGATAGGACGCTCCTCGTGGTCCTTAATAAGTGTGATCTGGTCCCACGTGGTGTTGCTGAGGGTTGGAAGGCTTACCTTGAGGGTAGGGGTTATAAGGTTATGTACGTCTCTGCAACATCAAGGCTTGGGACTAGGATGCTTAGGGGTTGGATTAAGGCTGAGGCCCCCTACAAGCCCTTCACAGTCGTGGTCGTAGGTTACCCTAAGACTGGTAAATCGAGTATCATAAACGCTCTTAGGGGTAGGAAGGGTGCATCAACAAGCCCCATACCGGGTAGCCCTGGGTACACGAGGGGGGTTCAGATACTCAAGGTGGAGGAGGGCTTCTACATGATAGATACACCTGGCATAATACCCGTTGACGGCCCATGGCCTGAGGCCATCATAAGGGGGAAGGCCCCGGAGGAGATACCAGACCCTGTCCCCGCAGCGGTAGCACTCATAGAGAGAGCCCTCAAATACAACCCAAACGCTGTCAGAGACGCCTATGGGATCGAGGAGACAGACCCCTACAGGGTGCTCGAACTAATAGCGTTCAAGAGGGGTTGGAGGTACAAGACTACAGGCGAACCTCTAATAGAGGAGGCCGCCAGGACCGTGATAAGAGACTATCATACGGCAAAACTCTACTTCTACGTACCACCACCAACGTAGGAGGAGCTCCAGACAACGTTAACCCCCCAGTTTACAGCCTTTAAACGTTTATAAGGCTCCAGGTTCACATACTACTATAGGTCCCTCACCCGTGTGAGGCCCCCGTGCGGGGGTTGCGATGATCACGGCGGGTCCCCCTAGTTACCCAGTACTCCTCTTAAATCCTCCTCGCGTACACCCCATCTCCCAGCGATCTCATGTGGGTTTATGTAGCATAGTGGGTCGTCACCCCAGGGGTTTCCTGTGAGTGCTAGGGCTCTACCCCTGCTACCCCCTCCGCATACCATCTTGAATGGGCATCTTGAGCACTTGGGCCCCTCTAGGTGCTTGTAGGCTTCAATGTATGGTTTGAGCTTCTCGTTCTCAAAGCTGATTATCTCCTTTAACCTCCTCTCCCTAACATTGCCTACGTTAACCCAGTCTATGAACTGGCATGGTTTAACGGATCCATCTGGGTATATTGATATCGTCTTCCTACCGCAATCCCCTTGGGCTGTTATCATCTTGATGTACTCTAGGAATTCATCCCTACTGGATGCAAGCTTATCAGCCACATGTACTCCTACGAAGTTACCTCTAACAACTAGAATCTCTGGATCCCCATTGAGCTCCTCAGATAACCTCACCATGGAGTCTACGAACTCTACCAGCTGCTCCCTGGTTGGTAGGAGGTCGGGGTTACCTCTAGCCCTCCCGGTCACATCTATGAGGTAGAATGCTACCCTCTTAACACCCATGCTCCTCGCCAGCTCAACCAGGGGGGTGGCCTCACCCATGTTGTATCTCGTCAACGTCATCCTCAAACCCACGGGGACACCGGCTTTTAGGGAGTTCTCGATACCCCTAAGAGCTCTAGCGAAAGCACCCCCCACGCCCCTAAACATATCGTGGAACTGGGGGTTCACGCTATCAAGCGATATGCCGACATAGCTTACACCAAGTTCGGCCAGCCTAACAGCGGTATCCTCGGATATCAGCGTCCCGTTAGTGCTAACAGCTACCCTAACACCACCCCCTATAAGCCTACCAGCTAAATCCCAGAAGTCCTCTCTGAGGAGGGGCTCACCTCCAGTTATCGTTACCAGGGGTAACCCTAGCTCCGCTATGTCACTGGCAACAGCTAGAACCTCATCTCTTGAGAGCTCCTCAGACCACCCCCTGGGGCCTGCTGATATGTAGCAGTGGAGGCAGTAGAGGTTACACTTGGACGTTATATTCCAGGAACACTATGGGCTTCAAGGTGGATGTGAACTTCGAGGGAGCCCTCCTATCATAGGATCCCTTAATCTGGAAGGATACCCCTACCTGTAACCATGACGCTTAGGGGTATCACGTTGAAACCACAGATCCCTTAGGAGGAGGGAGTGGTTCAAATGGGCATACGAGGTCTACAACATGTACAAGGAGATCCTAGAAGGGAAACCGGGGACGCCAGGCCGGAAAGCCATAAGATTCATAATAGAATCCATAGAACCCCACAGTATAGTGCTGATAGCAACTGACCCGGAGAAACGAGAAGGGTACGTTGAAGCCCTAAGGGTTGAAAGGCTGGGCTGGGATGTGGTAGCAAAGCTGATGGAAATCCACGATAGAGAGCTCCCCCGAAACCCGGAGCTCCACAAATACACATAAACGTTATAACACTCTAAAGTAGCTAAACAACGCTGAAGATATTCAACTCCAGTAGGAAGAACTCTTCTCTATCACTTAAACCCTATCCCTCCGGTGGATAAGTTCGGGTAGGAAAGTATCCTCTCCCCGAGCTTCAAGACCAACGGGTATAGTGCTGATGCATCGAGTAGGTACTTCGCGGAGCCCCCGGGATATGGCTACCTCTCAAGCCTAGACTCTCTAATAGCCTCCACCCACTCCTCCACACCTACATCCATGCCTTTCAAAGCCTCCCCGATTACTGTCTTTAACCTCTCCATCTTAACCCTTCTAATCTCCTCCTCAAGAGCTCTCTCAACCAAGCCTCTCAGCCTCCTCCTTAAGCTCACGCCTCACCCTCACACTCAACACAACACTAGTCACAACCCATTCTCCACCAAAGTACTACTTTGAAATGTAGTTAAATCCTCTCTTGTATACAAATTACCGTCTATCAATAGCACCTATAACATCATCGTGCAAACCACTCTCCCTCAAAAACAGATCAATCTAGGATATACTATGTCGTGACAATAGCGTTCCACATGTTGCCTGGTCAGGCTGAGGGTGTTTCTAAGGGGTCTCCCAAGCCCTTCTGGGTTGAATGGGAGGGTTCGGTTGAAGGCCTCAAGGTTAGGTTTAGGGGCTATGCTGTCAGCGTTACATTCGAGGCTTACAGGGATGAAGGTGGGGTGTGGAGGATCCACAAGTGGTATCCCAACGTTGATGTAGCCCTACCACTACCGGAGGCCTCAACAAAACCAGATGTAGCTAAGGAGGCTACCAAGGCTGTGAGGATAGCTAGGGATTGGCTTAAGAGTAAGGGTGTCGAGGGAGCCATAGTTAGATTCACAGGCCTCATAGAGAAGTTCGATGACAGAGGAGGTCTAGTGCACAGGGAGGCTAGGGTTGTAGCAGTAGACTGTAGAGGTAAGGATGACTGGACACTATGGAGGATTAAGGTCGATCTACTTGAGGAGGCCATTGTAGAGGATTGGAGCGGCCCAGTATTCTACTGGGGGCCGCCGTGGAGGTGTCCAGGATGAAGGTGGTAGACGAGGTGGTAAGAGCGCTGGGAGCCTCAATACTAACAGTACTACTTATAGCGGCAATGACAGCAACGATAACAACGGCATCCGACTATTATAAGGTCTACGAGTATACAACTACAGTGTACAGGCTAGCATGGGTTAACGGGAGGTTCACTATATGTAGTGATAGCGGATCATTCCAACTATACAGCTGGGACTTCACAGACAAACATAGCGAGATTGAGAACAACAAGCCATATTATAACACAACGGTACTAAGACATGTAACAATATACTATTACAAGCTCAGCCCTATCTCGGGTGAGTGTGTTCGCTACCGGAAGGAGGAGGTAAAGGAGAAGGTTGACTGGCCTGTAAATGTGATATTTGCGGGGGAAGCGATAACGAAGGCTAGAGTCGCAGAGGTGCTTAGAAGCGTATTACCAGCACCGCCGTTGCCTGAGTGGTTATGGTGGTTATGCCCGCCTCTAGTTCCTCAATGTATTTCATACTATGCTAGCCCTATGTACATGTACCTTAAGAACTATAATACCTCATGGAAGTGGGATGAGGCTACTGGTGCGTGGGGCTCAGACAGCGGTGCTAAATCGTACTATACGAGTGTAGTTAACCTTATAGGGTGGACTTACGACTGTACAGGGGCTTCTGGAAGCTACGTCCACCTACATATTAGGCTTTATGCTCCACCACACAAGGTGGAGATTACACCAGAGGGTGTTATGATAGAATATGATAACTTCTTTTCAGACGGAAACCTCCGTTACGTTATTGCTACAGCTCATTTCGATAGAGAGGAGTTGAGTGGAGGGGGTAGTGGTTGGAGTGAGTGTGCTGAGAAGCTTATAGCAGATGCATTCAGAAGTGAAGGTTACACTGTGTACAGGGATTACATTTACGGCTACAACTGGATACACTACGTACGTGTCTACGATGGAATGTACGTTAGGGTCGCCATAGGGCTACACGCGGTTGAAATACATAGGAGTTCTGATGAAGACTGTACGTATGTGAATAAAGTGGAAGATAGATTGTACCACGTATACCTTAATAACGGCTACATAACATACATACGTTTAAGGGATTAGGATGTCTAACGCCACTGGTAAATTGATTGGCTTACGTCTAGCGTTCATAACATGCTTCATACTAGCCCTCCCATCTCTAGGCTACCTACTCAGCTACCTACTTGCTCTCCTCACTTTAATCCTAGGTTTAGACAAGCTTATCTTCCTCCTTTCACCCCTATGGGCTCTATTTGTTCCCGAATTCCTGGTTGGTCTTGATCTTATAAACATGTTTTGCGTTGATCTAAGATTTTTCATTCTCTCCTTCATGCCCATAGGGTTTATCTTCTATACTTTAGCCTGGGTTATTCTCCGATTTGGGTTTGTCAGCGTTCTACCTAGTTCTTCAAAGCTAGTCGACGTAATCATATTGGCTGTCTACACCCTAGGTTTGCTAGTACTATTCATAAGAGCAGTTCATCTATCCATGTTTACGTTCATCTTCTATAACCAGCCTGTATACTCTATGGCAGATTTCGGATTAAACTCAGGCTTCCTAGAACTACTCTACTGTAGTAAAAGGGGCCCTATCGTGGGTAGTAGTAAAGATTTACCTTACGCAGGACTTCTAACACTACTACATCTCATAGCATCAACACTTCTATCATTTCTAATGTTTAAAGTTTATAGTCGTAGTGGTGAGAAGCTCTTCCTAATCCCAGCCGTACTAGCTATAATCGTGCATATACCACGACTCCCATTAATCTCGTACATCAGCTATATTGGAGCTGAGTACGGAGTTAGAATTGAGGAAAGAGATCTTATTATGTTAGCTTCCTTACACTGGATATCATCTTTACTATCGCTATTCTCCTGGGCGTTCTACTGGATACCACTAGGCATAGCATTCCTTAGGGTGTACCGTAGGATAGCTGTTAAACCATCCAAGTTAGCCTAGTGGTGAGCTCCTCTTCTCTGATGGGATTTTCGGGTATGTTATAGCAACAGCTCACTTTGATAAGGATGAGTTGCTACCGGGGGCTGTTAGTGGTTGGAGTGAATGCGCCGAGACATTCCTAGTAGAATACATACGGGCAAAGGCTGAAGGTGCGGGCTATACGGCCATTCCATATAAAGACTATGCTCTCGGTCACAATCAAATAGACTACAATGGTAGAACTGCTATAGGGTTACACGCTGTGCTGATTAAAATAAGTAGAGATGAGATCTGTAAGAGCATAGAGGGGAGAAGCGAGTACCTATACCACGTGTATCTTAATAATGGAAGGCTAACATACATCTACGTTGATAAACCTTAAGCATAAGATGTTAAGGTGGAGGTGTAAGTGTACGAGCTCAATTGCAATTGAAGATGTTAGGTTTAGGTTGACTATAGCCTCGTACGCATCCCTCGTGCTAGCACTTCTAGCTCTTACACACTACGTTCTCATTATAGTAGTGGGCTTGAACCTTATACCTGGATTTGAAGACCATCCTCTAGTTGACATTCTAACCCCTTTTTGGGGTCGCTGTGACAACATTATTTTAAGGGTTTTAGCTTTAATACTGGGTTTCGTCGCTTATGCAACGTTATTTTCCGCTGTTTCCCTAGGCTTTTTGGCTCTCACAAGCCATAGGTATAGTGTTTTACTAGTGCTGTTATTCGTTTTAGGCATTGTAATTCCGGCTTTTAACGGTTTGGGTAGTGGGAGCTATTTCACCCTTTACTACCCAGTATACACGGTGCCTAACGTCCTATTGGAGTCGGGGTTTAGAGGTCTACTCTACTGCATGGGTCTAACGATTGAATGGAAGCACCCCCTATATCGATTCTATAATGAACTAGTGCTCTTCATATTACCCCAAATACTCCTATTTATAATGTTGCTCGCAACCTACATGCACGTATGGCGAGTATCGTTCCTAGTGCCGCTCATCATATCCATAATACCTCTGATCAAAATGCTCTTCCTCCTAATGCTACTAATCTCCCCACCTGATGGTACAGCCCCTCTATTCATCTTAATAATGGCGCTAGCACCAGCGAATGGGGTACTACTATGGGGTTCACTAGCAGTAGCATTTCTAAGGCTCGCTAAAAGCAAACCGCTATAGGGTTACATGCTAAGACGGTAGCTACTGTAAGCGCGTGGAGGGGGAGTACGATGGCGGGTTGTACCATGTGTATCTCAATGACGGCTTCATAACCTTTATATACGTTGATCGATGAAACACTATTATCGGTCACCCTGTGTAAGGGTGTTTTTGGATGGATATGCTTTTACCTAGAGGTGCTAGGTCTAGATTGCTTCTAGCATCACTCGCATCATTCATACTAGCAACCCTAGCCTTTATACACCTCCCGTTATACATTTACTCCTCAGATCCTTATCGTGGTTTTTACCTCGGGATTTAGAGCACTTATTAATGGTTCTCTTCTCTCCACGTTATCCGAGTTACTGTGAGGAGCCTTATGCTCTAACATTGCCTGCGTTTATCGTAGGTTTACTGCTATACACCTCGTTGTACTACGCTGTTAGCCTTGGTCTACTGCATCTTACACCTCCTAGGTACAGGTTTCTAATACCCCTAATGTATGTTATGGGTCTTACTGCCCCAGCTATCGTTGGTCTCGATGATTTCCCGTTTCGCCTATACTATCCTGTGTACACTGTGCCTAGTGTTTTTATGGAGGTTGGTTTTAGGAGCCTACTACTCTGTAAAGCTGGTTTAACACTTAAAGGACATTACCTTCTAGAAACACTCCCGTACACGTTCCCGGTGGCGGCTCAGACACCATTGATACTAACACTACTAGCCATCTACATTCATTCAAGACGATCGCGATTCCTAGTACCACTAATCATATCATTAATACTCCCCACAGTACTAGTCAGCTTCGCAATAGCGATGCACCTTCCACCTTCAGAACGCGGTGTTACAGGGGGCTTCATATTCATAACCTTGATTCTTACAGTTATCAATGTCGTAATAGCACCTATACACGGAGTGCTATTATGGGGCATTCTAGGGCTAATATTCCGTGGTATAGCTGTGAAGGAGTTTCAACAGAGTCATAACACAGAGGCTGCCTAATATCATAGGTAGCGCTCCGCCATCCACGGTGGCGATGACAGTAGCAATAGCAATAGCGTCTTATAACCATTACACGGTAGAGTACACGATAGTGGTAACGGTCTTAACTACCACTCAGGCGAATGTCATACTGGAAAGAGAATGTTGACTAGCTGTTCCTATGGTGGCAGGCTCACCTACGATTCCTACACGCATTTCACACCATGCCAACCCCACGTACACGCACCTTAAGAATTATAATACCTCATGGTATTACGTCCAAGCCCCCATTACCAGGGCTAAGCTCGTAGCCTTGGATTAAGGGTACTAGAGTACGCTACTTGGAGGGTTAACGGGTGGATCCTATTCTTAGGGTTTCCCTAGGCGAACCCCCAGCACCCTCTAGGTTTTAGCTAGGGGCTAGGCGGCTAGGCCCCCCGATACCCCCCCGCACCTAGCGTGGAGAGTGTAAATTTGAGTAGCTTGGGCTCCGGGCATAATCTAGCATCCTTTGCTGGGGCCTCCACGCTTACGAGGATCTTTAAGCTCGCCTAGCCCTTATAGTGTGCAACCTTATAATGGTTTGCCTCTAGCAAGCTTTAGGAACGCTATTGCTAGTGAACCCCATAGTAGTACCCCGTATACCGGAGCTGCCAGGAATAGGTGGAAGATTAGTAGGAGTGCTGCGAGCAGGCCTACACGGTAAGCTAGGTTAAACTCATTACCATCACGAGTGAATGGTGAGATTAAGAGCGCTAAGAGGAATATTGCTAGGGAGAGTGCTAATATGGCGATGGGAGCTGTAGCCGTTATGAGGGGTGCTAGGAGTGTACGGTGCCTGAAGAGCCTGTAAACCTTTAATAACGTTAGCACGAGGATTATATTGGCTACAATGTATGTAGGTTGGAGTAAGATTAGCCATTCTAACCAACCCGGTATCATATCATCCCTATATGATATGTTACAGTATAGAACACTCCTAAAACCAGCCTCTAGTAACACGTTTGGTATCGTGTAGACAGGGTAATATAGGCCATGAAACGAACCACCATTAAGACCGTTGAGCGCAGGTATAATCAAGCCTAGAACGTATAGTAGCAGGAGCTCGTACCTGAAGCCTGCAAGGGTAAGCAGACCCAGGCTAACCATGTAGTAGAGTATCGTGTAGGAGATGAAGCCCAACACGAGAGCTATGATAGCGTAAACCTTGAGATTGAAATCACGACATATCACACCTGAACCACCCTCAGCTGGTAGAAGGAACACCTCCAATAAAACCCATAGATCACGGGGTATTAAGCCAGATTCATAAAAAGCATAAACATGGAGTATGAAATGTAGAAGTGATAGTAGTGCTAATGTTAGTGACGCCATCGAGGCTAAAATCAGCCTAGACCTATGTAGTGAAACCTCCACAACCATACTACCAACACCCCCGTTTAAACCTAAAAACCAGATCCTCACCCCACCATTACCCTGATGGTTTAACAGCTACCCTACGATACACCCTAAGGAATGCTATGCCTAGTGGTATCCAGTAGAACGCCCAGGAGAATAGAAATGAAATTAGGGATGAGATACCGGATATGAGGGCTACCCTGATGTATTCTATTTCATCAGCACGATATCCGAGTCCGTAGATAGCTATAATGTGCCAGGCTAGTGGAAGTCGTGGTATATGCACGATTATAGCTAGTACAGCTGGGATTAGGAAGAGCTTCTCACCACTACGACTATAAGCTCTATACATTAAATATGATAAAAGTGTTGTTGCTGTAAGGTGTGCTGTTAGAAGTACCACATAGGATACTCTACCATCAAGAGGATACCTCTCCATAATACAGTAGAATCGTTCTAGGAAGCCTGCGTTCAACCCGAAATCAGCCATAGAGTATACAGGCTGATTGAAGAAAGAGAGTGTAAGTACATCGAATTCAAGTGGACGAGCTGATCTTATAAGTAGTGCTAGCAAGCCTAGAGTGTAAACAATCGATATTGTAATGTCGACTGGCCTTGAAGAACCTGGTAGGACACTAGTAAATCCAAATCGGAGGGCAACCCAGGCTATGGTGTAGAAGATAAACCCTACGGGCATGAAGAAGAAAACAAAAGACCTCAAGTTAGAACAAAACATGTTCTTGAGATCAGCACCTGGGATCAGGAAGTATTCGGGAGTAAGTAGGGCCCATAGCTGTGGGAGGAGGGAGATAAGCTTATTTAAATCACCCAGGATTAAAGCGGATAGGAAGCTGAGTAGGTAACCTAGAGATGGGAGAGCTAGTATGAAGCATGTTATGAATGCTAGACGTAAGCCAACCAATTTACCAGTGGCGTTAGACATCCTAATCCCTTAAACGTATGTATGTTATGTAGCCGTTATTAAGGTATACATGGTACAATCCAATACCTTTCACTCCACTCACCTACGTACTTTATACCTCAATAAGTGTTCCCGGAGCTCCTAACAATGAGATCTCTCCATCACTCTAGGTAACCCCCTGCCATGACCACGCTACATGCACTTAGGGGGCTCCCGGCTAGAGCTCTAAACTCTAAAGCTGTAGGTTCCAAGCTCCCATCACCCTCTTAGCCTTTAATCCTGCTTTCAATGTAGAAATCCCCAATTCCAATCTCTTAAGCCGTCTGCCTTGTATGGAGCTCCTACGATAGCTCATAGCGGGGGTTACCTTAGCTTAAAACCGAGCTCTAGCCGGGCTCCTAGTGTCAGGTTGTTATTTATAGCTAATAGCAATCGTAGCTATTAACGCTTGAGCCATAATAATCAGCCCTCGTTAATAACCGGGTAGACATTACAATGGGAGGTTTGTTAAAGCCTGCGTGTAACATACCAGCTAACCGGTGGCTACGTAGGGGTACGGTCTATGAGTAGCTATGAGGAACACCTAGACGTTGCTAGACACCACCTCACGGAGGCCTACAAGCTCCTGGAGAGAGGTAACCCTTTTGATGCTGCTGAGAAGGTTTGGGCTGCTGTCAGGCATGCAACAATGGCTTTAACCCTCAAGGTTCTAGGTGAGGCTACACCACCGAAAGGCCTATCCTGGAGATCCTTCGTCAAAGAAGCATTCATAAAAGCAGGCCTCAGCGAAAGCGAGGCTTCCAGTCTAGCATCATACTACATTGATGTTAGGGATAAGCTTCACGGTGACTGCTTCTATGGGCTGACATACGAGGAGGAAGAGCATAAGCCGTTGATGGAGGGTGCAAGAGAGTACGTAGACCTTATTGAGAAGCTAGTGGTAGGTTACCGTGGGGGGTGAGGTTTTATCGTCCCTCTTACTATCCTCTCAATGAGCTCTACGTAATCTCTCGCTTTCTCCATTAAAGGTCTATGCTCCTCCTCCTCGTACGTTAACCCGTAGAAGCAACCTCCATGGAGCCTACTCCTAACATCAATGTAGTATGATGCTAGACTGGAAGCCTCGCTTTCGCTGAGGCCTGCTTTTATGAATGCTTCTTTGACGAAGGATCTCCA
>JAPYWV010000032.1 GCA_028276165.1 Acidilobaceae archaeon | reverse complement strand
TAAAGCCGTATTCTTCGATGTAGTTGAACCAGATGTTGCTAGGAGGTTCACTGGTAGGCTCTACATAGAGGACAGTGTTGAGGAGAGATTCTACAAGTACACGTTGCTAGCTAAGGCTTCAGCAGAGTTCATCAAGAGGAATTTCGAGTTGAACGATATAAGGTACATTGACCTACAGGAGTCCTATACAGCACTACTACCACTCATACTCAGGATCCCTGGTAGGTATAGGATGGTTATACACACCGCGGGCATATGGGGTCACCCTAGGTTCCCAAGGGATCTACTAGCTAGGGAGTACGGCTACAAGTTCGTCGAGCCGGAGGTCCTGTTAACAGAGATAGGTCTCGCAGTGTCAAGTAGGGCTTTCGCAGTCTCAGCTAAACACTACGATGTACTACTCAAGATATTCCCTCATTTCAGCGAGAAGCTAGCATACGTTACCAACGGTGTTAACCTAGATAGGTGGATGAGGCGTGAGGTTAAAGAGGTTCTGAAGAGTAACGGGCTCAACCTCAGCACCATAGAGGATCTAAGGGAGAGGGTTAAAGCTGAGCTTGAAGACCTCCTGAGGAGCTACAAGAAGGATGTATCACTCGATGGGGCCTTCGTAGTCGTATGGGCTAGGAGGGTTACAGAGTATAAGAGGCCGTGGATGGTTGTAAGGCTTATAAAGGAGCTTAAGGGCGATAGGCGTTTGTTCTTCGTACTAGCAGGTAAAGCTCACCCACAGGACGCGACTGGTATCGAGTACATGAGGAAGTTCCGGGAGCTCCACATGGAGATGCCCAATGTGGTCTACATCCACGACTACGATGTTGCTAAGGCCAAGCTGATACTATCGTCGGGAGACCTACTGCTATTCACACCATTCTCAGGGCTAGAGGCTTGCGGGACAAGCTACATGAAGGCGGCTGTAAACGGGGTCCCAACACTAGCCTCAAGGGATGGGGGTGTGCTGGAGCTGATAGTAGATGGTGTTAACGGGTGGCTCTTCGGGGAGGATATAAGGGAGCTTGTGGAGTTCCATAGCGAGGAGGCTAACAGGATCAACGAGAGGGAGTATGAGGAGATGAAAGCCAGGTTCCAAGAGATACTCAGGATCTACAGGGAGAATCCCGAGAAGTACTATAGCGTAGCACTACTAGCACTTAGATCCCTCACACCCAGGGTTAGCATGTCAAGGGTTCTGGGGGAGTACTACCCGGACGTGGTTAAACCAACACTACTATAATAACCCCCACGGTAGCCCTACCATAGCCGGGAGGGTTGAGGTGGTAGCTTTAAGAGCTCATAGCACCCGTAGGCTACCCTTACTCGCGGTCACCCTACTACTCCTAGCCTGCGTTAACACGACCTCCGTTGACGCCGAGGGTATAGACGACCTGGTAGCCCCCCTGGTCGGGGATCTAGAGGAGCTTAGGAGGAGCCGTGTTGACGTTAGTAGCCTTACATCCTCCTTGGATGAGGCTGTTAGGCTGTGGGAGTCCGGTGATGTTGAGGGTGCTTATAGGATTGTGGAGTCCGTTAGGTTTGAGGTTGAAAGGCTTAAGGGTGAGGCTCCCAGGGTTTACGCTCTCCACATTGCTAGGGTTACCTTGACCGTCTTAGCCCTCCTAGCCATACCCCCACTCTTCTACATACTATTCCCAAGGCTCTACCTATGGCTGTGGTTCACCTCTAGGAGGGGCTGGGTGGTGGTTAGGGGTGCTCCTAGACGATGAGGTTTTCGCTGTCCTAACAGCTGTTGTCATCATAGCCTCTGTTCTAGGTGTAGCGATGGTTGTTAGGGATGAGCTTGGTGGTGAGAGATTCACAGCTATAGGCCTCCTCGATGAGAACTGTAGGATAGGGGACTACCCTAGGTACGCCTACCCAAACCAGACGCTAAGGCTATGCCTCTACATCTACAACCACATGGGCAAGCCTGTATACTGGAGGGTCGTGTACAAGGTGGGTGATAACACAACACTACCTACGACCAACACCACCTCCCCCAGGCCTGCTATAGCGGAGTGGAGGGGGGTTCTGGATCACGGTTTAAACACTACGAGGAGGATCGAAGTTGTAGTCGGGGAGCTCCCTGTTAACGCTACGAGGGTTGCATTGATATTCGAGCTCTACACATACAACACAGCTGAGGGTAGGTGGGAGTACACTGGGAGGTGGGTGCACCTCTACATTAGCATTAGGAGGTGAGCGCCCCTGAAGAGGAACGTGACGTTAGAGGAGTACGTTAGAGGAGGGGGTTACGGTAAGCTTAGGGAGGTCTACATGAAGGTTCTCGTGGGGGAGCTCGAGCTAAGGGATCCAAACCCGCCTAGGACATTGAAGGACATGATCTTAAACCTAGCGTACACAGCATGGTATTGGGCTGTAGTAGCACTAGTAGCAGTAACACTAGCAGTGATACCACTAACGGATGCGATAGGCGTACTCAAATACGCTAGGTACGTGCTAGGCACAGTATACGTGCTACTACTACCAGGGTACGCAACGGTGGAAGCACTATACCCTGAGGAGAGGAGCCTAAAACCCCTAGAGAGGCTAGCACTATCAATAGGACTATCACTAGCAATAGTACCACTCATAGGCCTAGCCCTCAACTACACACCACTAGGCATAAGACTATGGCCCGTAACAATAGCAATAGCACTCTACACGCTAACAACAGCAACAATAGCACTATACAGGAAGTACAGGATACACATGATAACACTAGAAGCAAGAGAGCATACAACAAGCTAGCCAGAAGAGCTCCAGAGGAGCCACCCGCTGGGGAAAGAGCTCTAAACACCAAGATACCTCCAAACCAGCGGACTCAACGGGGGAAACCTGGATACCAAACCCCCCACTACGAACACGGAATCCCGCAATGATTAATAGAGGGTAGTCTACTGATGGGAACAAGAGGGCTTACCACAATATGTTGTAAACGCTAAGTAGGACCGCTTACTAGACTTGAAAGCTGACGACAGGAAGCCTTGCACAGAACTCTGAGAATTATTTTAGAGTGCCTCATATACATGCTCCCTACTTCCAATCCTCACCACAATCACGTGCATGGTTGTAAACGGTATATAATTCTGTACTCGCCAATACGTGCTCTACAATATCCTTTTAATCTGCCTTTTAGCTTCTTCTCGCATATAGGGTTTTCTGCTAATCTCTTCATTCTCTCTTTAATCCTTTCTGCTACGTCGTCTTGTAATCTTTGTAGGAGTTTTTGTACAGGTCTTTCTAGCTCCAGTTTGCAACCCATGTTTCACCCCTCTAGGTTCTTGATAACCTCGTAAGCTTCATCATCTAATAGTGTGTCAATCGTGTCTATGTAGCTATCGACTTCTTCAGCATACTCTCTACACCACTGCGATAGCGTATCCCTGTTCTCCACTTTATACTCCTTGATAATCCCCAATGTGGCTATTGTTGCCGAGATCCAGGCGAAACCTAGGTATCTAAGGTAGCTTGATATTTCTAATGCCTCTGTTAAAGCTCTCTCTGATAGCTTCTCTAGGAGCTCGTCTAAACCCAGCTTTACCACCTTTTCGACCAGCCAGAGATCGTACTCAATCATTATCGAGAAGCCGTACACGAGATCCTCGGCATGCTCGTAGCCTGTGTTCCTTAGCAATCTAGCAGTGTAGCGTGCTAAGTCCATCTCAACCTCTCTAAACTCCCTTAAATCCTCTAGGGAGGCCACACTATCAAACACCCTATCCGTGATCATCGAGATGTGGAGCTCAACCCTAGACCAGAACCTCCTAGTAAGCTTTGGGAACACTTTGGGGAGATCAACGGATCTAAGGGCTTGCGAAATCTCGTATCTAACAGCTGTATCAACGGCCTTCACAAGCCTCCTCAGCTCCCTACGACCTATAAATCTAGATAGTTTCTCAACCATATCGTCCACACTCTTCACGGTAAGAGACGAGGAGGCTATGGAGCGCATCTCAGCACTCTCTCTTAACAGAATTAAAGCAGGATGTACGGCCACCCAGCCCACCTATAGATACTAGGGTATGAGGGGATTTTATAAAACTTCTAGCTTATCACACCCAGACATTGGTGAAAATTACTGGTATAAAGCTCCAACACTACTACAGTACGCTCTCCGGAGATGGGGGATCCCACCTTTAAACGGAGCTCCACCCAAGTCACCTCCAGACCCTCCCAGTAACCTAACAGTCCTCCTATCACGGTTAGAACTTAGGGTAACCCCATGAGGTTGTCTTAAGTCCAGCTAAAGGCGACCTCTCTCCATAAGTTGTTAAGAGTTGAAGTCCTCAAACTCTGGGATTAACCTACCTTGAGCATATGTATGGTGGGGTTCGAGCGGTGGTATAATGCTTCAAATCTATCGTAGTGTGTGGGCATCAAGGGGTCTAGTTGTAAGGCGACTATTTAGATTTCATTGGAGTTTTACTCCTTCGGTTTCCCGTATCTCTCCTCCATGTACTCCTTCATCATCTTGATGATATCGGTTTTAATTGATAGAACCTCGTTGTAGACTATGTTCAATCTGGATTCGAGGGAGTCTATTTTCTTTGAGACCTCGTCTATCCTCTTATTCGTATCGTCTATCCTCTTGTTTGTATCCTCCATCCTCTTATCTATGTAATGTTTTAAGTCCTCCATCCTCCTATTCATGTCCTCTATCCTCTTGTCTATATACTGCTTCATATCCTCTATTCTCTTATTGGTATCCTCCATCCTCTTATCAATATACTGTTTCAGGTCCTCTATTCTCCTGTTTACCTCTTCAAACCTCTTATCCACATCGTTGAACCTCTTATCCACCTCGTTAAACCTTGACTCCACGGTTTTTAGTACTTGGTCTAAGTAGAGTATTATGATCTCCTGGTCTGACAGTTTCTTGCCCTCGGCCACCTTCTTGGCAATCCTCTGTACAATCTCGTCGAGAACCTTAGCTAGTATGAGTTGTGAGGTGGACGCTACTGTTTGCAACTCCAGCTCCCCCATCTAGGCTACTTGATCCAAGGTTTTTATATGTCTTCTGGGAGTTGTACCCCCAAGTTTTAGGCCCATTACGTGCTTAGAGTAGCCTCCCCTCGAACGTGCCCCAGGGGGTTAGGGGTTCCCTATTATGGTGAGGTTGCTTTTAGCCTACGAGCTTATGGGTGTTGTGGGCTTTGTCTAGATGTTCTACTTTTACCCTCCATCGTTGTCCTGTTCTAGGAGTTTTCTTAGACCCTCCTCCAGCTCTATCCTTGGCTTGAATTTAAGCTCTCTCTCCGCCTTCGCTATGTCTGCTTGCGACATCCTTATATCCCCTGGTCTTGGCCCCACATGTTTCACCTCCACAGTCCTCCCAGCTATCCTTGCCATGAGCTCCGCTAGCTCCCTCACGGTTACAGCCCTCCCACTCCCGATATTGTAAACCCCCCGGGCTTCCTCTACCTCCACAGCCTTCACGATGGCTTCAACCACGTCTGATACGTGTATGAAGTCCCTAGTTTGAAGCCCATCCCCGTATATGACCAGCGGTTTCCCAGCCTTAATCCTCCTCCTAAACTCCTCCACGACCCCAGCGTACGACCTGGTCTGACCGGGGCCGTACGCGTTGAAGATCCTCAGTATGACTGGCCTGTAGCCGTTCACCCTAGAGTAGGCTTTAACATAGGCCTCACCTGCAACCTTACTAGCACCATAGGGGTTTACGGGGTTCAAGGGGTGATCCTCCCCCACTGGAAGCCTCTTAGGCTCACCGTAGACTGCAGCAGATGAGGCGAAGACGAGCACGCTAACGTTCTTAGATGCAGCGCAGACGTTAACAGTACCCCTAACGTTAACAGACTCGTAGAGGAGAGGGTCAACGAGGGATTCGAAGGCGTCAGTCAAAGCAGCTAGGTGAACGACGACATCAACACCCCTAACAGAGCTCGAGACCACAAAGGGATCCCTAACATCACCCCTAACAAACTCTACAACGTCTAGGACAGACCTGAGGGAGTCGAGGGAGCCACGGGAGAGGTCGTCGAGAACCCTAACCCTGAAACCCCTGGAGATGAGAGCTCTAATAAGGTGGGATCCAATAAACCCAGCACCACCCGTAACAAGAACCCTCAAGAACACACACCCGGTAGAACCGCTAACCACAACCCTAAATAGGGTGGTGGAACCAACAGCATCTACCATCCACCCTTCCAAACTTTATGAGGTTTAATCCCATAAGGGTAGGGGTTTGGGGGCCGGCTTGCCAGTTAGGGGGAGGTCGTATGAGGTTTTCAACGTGGAGATAGTGATGCTCACGGTTCTCAGCTCTCTATACATGCTCTCCATCATGTTGTGGTATAACTTCCTCTCGCTCTACCTCGGCTCGTTCTTCGAGGTTGAAGAGGTAGGCCTTCTACTCTCCATCCTCACAGCTGGCGGTATGCTCTCCATAATCCTAGGGGGTCTTCTAGCCGATAGTCTTGGTAGGAGGCCTGCTATAGCTATTGCCGTCATAGGGTTGGCTGTTGCAGCTGTCGCCCTAGGTTTCTCTAGGAGCTTTATGGTTCTCGCGCTCGCCATCCTGGTTTTCGGTCTATGCTTTCAGAGTTTAAGGAACATCGTTAGGGTTTTTGTTGCCGAGAAGCTTCCCGAGGAGGTGAGGGGACGAGGTTTAGGGGTTACCCTTACGGTAATAGCCTTGGTTGGAGCTATTGCTCCCACCATAGGGGGTTACCTGATCAACGTTCATGGGTTCACGTTTGTCTTCGGGCTCTCAGCGGTTATCGCAGTAGCATCGCTAACACCCCTGTTGCTTGTGCGAGAGACTGCTTCCAGGAGGAGGCTAAGACCTGGGGTGGTTGTTGAGCCTTTTAGAGCTCTCATCTCAACACTAGGGTTTAGGAGCCCCCTCCTCGTATACTATGTCTCATGGTGTGTGTACAGCTTTGGCACGGACATGGTCATCCCCTACGTATCCCTTTTCGCTAACACAGTTCTAGGGCTTAGTGTTGAGGAGGTAGGCTTCATGTTCACACTAGCACTTATCCTCACCATACCCTCGTACTATGTTGGTGGAGTTCTAGCTGATAGGCTGGGCTACAGGCTGGCATTGATATTAAGCCTTGGTTTAAACGCACTCCTCCTAACGCTTATGGCCTACTCCTCGGACAAGACCATGGCTATAACCCTCTGGGCTCTCGCAAGCTTCATATTCATGGCACATGAGGCTGCAGAGGTAGCCCTCATAGTCAAGCTCGCACCTCCAGAAGCTAGGTCTACGGCTATGAGCGCTCTAGCAACACTAATCTCGCTAACCACAATCCCAAGCCCCCTAATCGGTGGCATACTATGGTCACTCATAGACCCAAGGAACGTATACCTAGTAATGCTACTACTTGCAACCATAGCACTCCTACTACTATCCACCATCACCATCAAGGATGAAAGGAGCTAGCGTGTCAAGCACGGATCCTCATTAACCCCCAGACATCCCCCATAGCCGTAGCACCCCAGCGATCCCCACCACAATTGTCTCCTAGCATGCGAACCCTGAATTCAGCATAATGGAGTAGAAGGCTTGAAGCTACCACCCTAATAGTTCTAAGTGCAAGGTTAACGACGTGATTCTAACATCTTATACACGACCTCCCTAGCCCGCCATAGTAGCTCTAGTGCTTCGCTCCAGAACACCTTGAAGGTCTCCAGGTCTAGTGAAATGCTACCTAGATCTCCTTGTAACTCTACCTATCTCATCCCTAAAACACCACAAGCCATCCCCGAAGTCTAGGGCTACTATGCCTAGCCTGCCTGCCAGCTCATCACTAATAAGGGGTTCATCGGCCTTCTCGGCTATCACCAGCGAGGATTCGACAGGACCTACAACCCTATCATCAACGCTATACTCGTCACCATCAACGACCACAACTATATCCTTTAATCCACAGAGACTACAGGGTGAGGTTAAGTTCACACATAGGGGCTCCTGGTCGGCTTAGAGATGTGAGGGTTTTCCTACCAATAAGGTTTTTTATACCAGCTCCCACAACCTAGTTCTGAGGCGCTGGGGGAGCCTGGTTTTGGTTTCAAGGGGTTCCAGGCTGTTGTTTGATATCTCGGGTGTTAACGCTAGGGTTGTGGAGCTCGCTGTTAGGATACTGGAGTCCAGGCTCCCCCAGAGTTTTGATAGACCCTCCCTTGAGAGGGTCTATGTTAGGGCTCTTAGGAGTGGTTCTTGGTGGAGGGCCCCGGGGGAGGCTCGTGGGGTTCTATGGGCTGCTCTCAGGTCTAGCGTTAAAGTGTTCAAGTCACCTAGGGTTGTCTCAGCTCTAAGACGTGCCATCGCCTGGCTTGAGCTGTACACGATGAGGGGTTTCATTGTACTCTCAGGCCTCTCCTACGCAATCCCCCGGGGCCTCCTAAGGCTATCCCTGGACTACGTGCTGTCCAGGGTGGACTACATACTATACCTTGGGAGGCATGTCCTCGAAACCTACACATACTACTGGCACATATATAGGAGCTAGCCTGGCCGTAGTGAGCTTACATGAGCTCAATGGATCCTGTGGAGCTACTACGCAGACGTTCAGCGAGGTTCTACGACTACGCTCGAATAGCATTCGATAACGGTGACTACGACATGACCGTGTTCATGTGCGAGCAAGCAGCACAACTCTACACTAAATCACTCCTCCTCAGAATGCTGGGGTTCACACCGAGAGGCCATAGGATTAGGGAGTTACTGGGGGTGCTCTTGAAAGCTTTAGAGCGCCTTGGTAGGGTTGAGCTCTCACAGGAGATCGCTAGATTCAATGACGTTAATGGGGATGCTCTTAGACTCCTAGAGGAAGCATACACCAGTTCAAGGTGTCCTAGCGGTGTCTACGGGAGGATGCTCTCGGAGCTTTAAAGGTTGTCGAGGAGCTCTTCAAGCTCTTGGAGGTTGTTAAGAGGAGTGTCTTTCCCGCATGAGGATCTAGCTTTTGAAATTCAGGTTGAGAGGCTCAAGGGGCTCCTTAGGTGGCGTGAGTACCTCAGGATACTGGTTGAAGCTGTTAGGGAGGTTTTAGGCGATGTCGATGTCTACGTCTTCGGCTCTGCTGTTGAGGGTAGGCTTACCGTTGATAGCGATATTGACGTGGCTATAGTGCTACCGGAGGTCCCAGGGAGTGGGCTTGAGAGGGCTAGGCTTGTGAATAGGATTCTTGAGATTGCGGAATCCCGTGGTGTACCCCGGTGGTACCCCTTTGAGATACACCTTGTGACCAGGGATCAGCTTTCAATGCTAGAAGCTAAGCTTGTTAAGGTCACGTGATCTAGCTATGGGTTCTGGTGTGTGGAGGAGGATCAGGCTACCCTTCGCTTCAGGTGTTGAGGTTGAGTTCTCTGATAGGAGGAGGGCTCTGGAGCAGTTTGAGGAGCTAGCTGTGAGGGGTACCAGGCTCCCCATAGTCATGTTCGGCCCTGAGGGTTGTGGTAAGAGCTCTCTATTGAAGCAGGGGGCTGAGATCCTGAGGGATCAAGGTTTCGACGTCATCTACATCGACCCACTGCATAGGGATTTCATGGCTTACACGGATGTAGGTGATATCGTTAGGAGGCTTGTTGAGGCTACAGGTGAGGCTGTTGGCGTTGCCCAGCTTAAGCTAGCAACCCTAGCCATAGATCTTGCTAGGGAGCTCCTGGGTAGGTGGCGTAAGCGTAGGATAGCGGTCTTAGTCGACGAGGTCTTCCAGGCTGTAGGCGTGGACCTGGCGGAGGTCTACGTTAAGGGCCTCCTAAACCTCATAGAGCACCCTCCCGGGGGCTACGAGAACATAGTGGTTGTCGTGGCTACGAGTGAGGGTTTAACAAGATCTAGGATTGGGAGGCACTCGTGGTCCATCCAGAGGCCCATATGGAATATGAGTAGGGAGGGTTTCGAGGAGCTCTACGAGGAGCTATACAGGGTAACCGGGGAGGGTAAGCCTAGCCTAGACCGGCTATGGGCTCTAACGGGTGGCAACCCCAGGATGCTATCACAACTATACCAGGCAAGCTGGGATGAAGAGGAGGTTATCACCCACCTAGCGAGGGGGAGAAGGCTCGGAGACTTCATAAGCTCCCTTAACGACATGGAGGTAAGGTGGTTGGAGGAGGCACTAGAAGACCCGGATACCCTAGTGAAAGCCCGGGAGCGTAGGCAGTTAAAAGAGAAGCTCGTAGAACTTAATCTAATAGTGGATGGCATAGAGGGTAGAGAGGACTGGTACTGGGTAGACACACCACCCCCAAGCAGGGACCCAGAGCTAGGAATAGGATACTATGTGGCCTGGCAAACCCCAATACACAGGGAGGCTGTTAGGAGAACACTACTAGGCCAGCACGGAGGCTAAGCGGGGACCCCGGTGATCTACCTCCCATAGATGTTGGAGTGTGGATGATATGAGCATTTACAATGATGTGAGAAGAAGCGGAGTTGAGGTGGTGGAGAGGTTTATAGAGGAGGTTCTAGGTTATGTCGGGACTAAGGGTCCTTGAGGAGGCTAGGAGAAGACCTAAGACCATCCCCGGTTATGTGAGGGAGAGGATACTCAGGGTTATAGCGGAGAGGCTTGGAGCTAGAGGGGAGGTGGAGCTTGTTGTTGTTTTCGGTGGTTTCATTGAATCCGGGGTTTTCAGGGATATAGATATAGCTCTTTACACAAGCCACATGGTGGATATCGACGAGGCCCCAGCTTATGTTGACACCGTTAGGGACGAGCTTGAGAGAGTAACCGGGATGGGGGTAGACATTTTATTGCTAGAGTATACACCACCACATTTAATAAACCACCTGCTCTCCAGAGGCAGAGTTATCGTTGAGAAGACTGGTATAAGCTCGATCTTGAGGATACACGCCATAGAGGAGATGAGGAGGTTGAGAAAGCTTAACGTATATAGCCAGAAACCTGCAGATAGAGTTTAAATGGATTCCAGTCACTTTGATCTTACTTCTCCATTTAAACGGGTATTTAAAGGCTATTGGGAACTAGGTGAAGTGGGTGAGCATGGGCGTAGAAACTCTTGGGAAGCCGTTGCCTAAGCCTACAAGCGAGGACTACATTAGTGCGAGGTTGCTTGAGGCTCTAACAGAGGCTAGCTTAGCTCTAGAGTTCCTGGATAAGGGTCTCGTTAGAAACGCTGCTGGTAAGGCCTTTCAGGCGTGGAGAGCGCTACTAGCATCCCTCCTCAGACTTGAGCTGGATAAGCTATTGCAAACAGTGAAATCCGATGAGGAGAGGAGGTGGCTTATGGATAGGGTTGCGCTCAGGGTTCCAACGAGTAGGATAAAGACGTTATCCCAAATGCTAGAGTCTCTCAGACACAACAGTTTATCAGCATGGAGTGATAAGGCGCTCGACCTACACGACTACCAGTACAACGGGCCAGACCCGGATATGGCGGTGAGCAAGTATAGGAGTAGGGAGGAGGTAGCTGTTGATGTGAAACTGCTTGTCAGGGAGTTAGTGAGAAGAGTTGAGGAGCTAAAGCCTAGAGTGAAGTGGTACGACGAACTGGAAAACATGCACGGGAAAGTAAAGGAGGCGCTAAGCGGAAAACGGTGAACACGTGCTAATGAAGATGAGGTTAATAAGTTGGCTGACGGGATACACCTTCTTAGGGAGAACGTCTGAAGAGGGTAGAAGCTTGGTTCCTACATGGAGTTGAGTTGCCCGAGACTACATCAGAGAGCTCTATGGCGGTCGAGTATGAAGATAGTGGTTACAGGTGGAGCGGGCTTCATAGGTAGCCATATTGTTGATAGGCTTGTTAGTGAAGGCTACAGGGTTAGGGTGGTTGATAACCTGAGTAGTGGTAGTGTTGGGAATCTCAGGAGGCATGTTGATTCGAATACCGTGGAGCTCGTGATCGGCGATCTAAAGGATCCTTATACAGCGTTAAGGTCTGTGGAGGGCGCTGATGTGGTCTTCCATTTTGCTGCTAACCCTGAGGTGAGGGTGAGCAGTGTAGACCCTGGGGTGCATTTTAATGAGAATGTTGTTGCAACGTTCAACCTACTGGAGGCTATGAGGAGGAGGAGGGGTGTTAGGGAGATAGTCTTCGCCTCATCGAGCTCTGTGTACGGGGAGCCTGACTCAATACCGGTTGGCGAGGATGCACCCTTGAGGCCTGTCTCCGTGTACGGTGCTAGTAAGGCCTCCTGCGAGAACCTGATACACGCTTACACTAGACTCTACGGTTTGAGAGCGGTGGTGCTAAGGTATGCTAACATCGTAGGGCCTAGGATGAGGCATGGGGTTGTATGGGATTTCATTGTGAAGCTTAGAGGGAACCCTGTGGAGCTAGAGGTGCTAGGGGATGGAAGCCAGGTTAGAAGCTACATGCACGTAAGCGATGCCGTGGAGGCAACATTAACAGCGTGGACCAGGGGAGGAGAAGGGTACCAGGTCTACAATGTAGCATCAGAGGACTGGATAGCCGTCGACGAGGTAGCAGACATAGTGGTTGAAGCAATGGGGTTGAAAGGCGTGAGGAAGAAGTACAAGCCAGTACTACACGGAGTAGGATGGCCCGGGGACGTGAAGAGGATAGCATTGAGGATAGACAGGCTGAAGAGCATAGGCTTCAAGCCCAGGATGAACTCGAGAGAAGCGGTCAGAACAGCTGTAGGGGAGATCCTAGAAGAGCTAAGTTAAGCCTATCACTAGGAATTTGCTAAACGATGTTAGATGTTGAGCTCTAAAACGAGGTTCAGCATGGGAGCCTATAAGGTTATTAATTTGAAGTTACAAAATACTACTTTGGGATCACGATGTAGTGATTGGAGGTTGTGTTGTATTGAATTCGTTTGATCGTGAAATGTTAAAGCTTGCGATTAAGGCGATGATCGAGATGCTTAGAAGTTATGCTAGTGCACTTAATAACGTTGCTGATGTTGAGGAGAGGAGTGGTAAAAGATTTGATGAAGTTATACGTGACATGTTTAGCCCTGCGACATTATCCACACTGTATGAGATGCTTCCTTCCGATGTATACGGGGAGCTTATGGGGACATTCTTTAAACATAGCCTCTCAACTCACTATAGTACAGGATCCTACGGCTCTTTCAGTAGACCAGAAGAGAAAGGTATCCTCTGAAATGATTAAGCTTGCTAGCTTGCTAGAAAAAGTTGTTGAGAAGCTGTAGGTGAGCTGTGCCGTGATGCAAAAGGAGCTCGAACGTTTACCTGAAACTCTTCAAGAGTACGTTATATCCGCTAATCTCGGCCTACATCGATACACCTCTGAGTACTCAAAGGCATCTAAGATTATAGTAGATACCGTATTCTCATCTTTAATATCCCGTGGGGTACTACATGTCATCAGCAGGCTGTTACAAGATGAGAGAGCGTTTAAACCTCTACGAGACAGCATAGATCTTTTAACCGTAAAAGAATTTGATGTCGCTAAGTTAAGAGGATTAGTCTTACCCTCGATAATAGGGGAGTTGATTAAAGAGGAGTTAAGAAAGCTTACAAGAGCACATTATAAGATAGAATGGTATTTTGATAAAGATTGGGGTTATGTGTATGTGGTTACTGTTAACTTGAATGCTAGACAGGCTCTAGAGTTAAACCTTAAACTTCAAGAGAGATTCCCAGGAATCCCTGTGGTTGTTAAGTGGACTGGTGATATGGACGTTTCAGACAGAGAACTCATAGATTATCTCGTAGAAATACTAGCTAGAGGAGGCTTTAAGGCAAAAGCACAGCCAGGCTTTGATGCCGTAGAGCTGGTTAGGGAGATTAGGGAGGATTAGGAGTTAATGGCTTATGTTGACACAAATGTAATAATCTCCTTCTACTTTGATGATGAGAGGAATCACGAGATTGCTAGGAAGATTGTAGATCGACTAAGAGGGAGGAACACTAGATTATATGCGTCCCCTCTAACTATTGTAGAACTATTCTCGGCAATTTCTAGAAAGCTACCAAACCTTAGGCT
Source organism: Acidilobaceae archaeon (assembly GCA_028276165.1). Lineage (GTDB taxonomy): Archaea > Thermoproteota > Thermoprotei_A > Sulfolobales > Acidilobaceae > DSZV01. The sequence continues at coordinate 1,798 of JAPYWV010000032.1, read as the reverse complement.
TCCACCACATGTTGAGATAATCGTTAAAGAGCTTAAGCCTGATGAGAAGACTATAGTTCACATATTGATCGGGAGTATGCTAGAGTCTTTGAACATCACCGTCGTAGACGATGACCCGATATTTGATCTATTCGATAATAGGGTTAGAATGTTCTACATATTCTGAAAAGCTATAGAGAACTCTGTCAGCCTAAAACTTAGAACTCTCGATCTAATCCATGTCTCCTACGCACTACAATTGGCTAGTAAAGGTCTCTTAGACACATTCGTAACCCTCGATAAGGAGATAATCTATAAAAGAGACTTCATAATAAAGCTGGGTTTAAACTTAGAACCCCCATTAGATGACATGTAGAACACCATGCCTGACCTGCTAACACACTATATGGCAAGCTACCTTGTAGCGAGGGCCCTTGTGGGGCCTAGGCGTGCGCTGCTACTAGCTTTTGTGGGGCTCCTACCGGATGTCGACGCGCTACTCCTAGTACACAGGTGGGTTACCCATAGCGTTCCCGTAGCACTCCTAACCTCAGCCCCCCTACTAGCGTTGACCTACGCCTATAAGAGGGGGTACTTTGGGGTTGCTATGCTAGCTGTGCTACTCTACACCCTGCACATAGTCATGGATTTGTTGACGGGGCTAACACCAGCACTATGGCCCCTAGCGCCAGCCCTAGCATTGAACATAGGGGTTAACGGTGTGTACGGTGTAGACGGTGTCAAGGTAACCCCCGGCTTCGAGGTCGTGGTAGGGCCTGTTGACTTCGCTAGAAGGGATTCAGTTGAGGGCCCCCTGGTCTCCGAGATAGGGCTCATGCTAGCCCTCGTTGCGGCTTTGACCTCGTTGATTGAATGTGCTAGCCGGAGGTTGGGGGTTTACAGGGCTTAGGGGTGCCATTTCATGGTGGATTTAGGGCTTGCAATAGCCTTGGCATTAGCCTTGGTGCACTTCGGGCTCCCAATAGCATACTACCTGTACCTTAAGCTTGTGTGGCTTGGTAGACCTTGGGGTGTTAGGCGTGATCACAACTTCAAGCCCATGGTTACAGTCATAGTACCAACATACAATGAGGCTAGGCTCATAGAGTCTAAGCTCGACGACATCGCTAGGCAGGACTACCCTAGGAGTAGGCTTGAGGTTATAGTCGTTGACTCGGCCAGCACCGATGGGACACTTGAGGCTGTAAAAAGGTGGTCTGAGGGGAACCCAGGCTTAAACCTTAGGGTTATAAGCGAGCCTTATAGGATGGGTAAGGCCTACGCTCTAAACAATGCTCTAAGGCATGCTAGCGGTGACATAGTGGTTATAACGGAGGCAGACTCAAGGTGGAGCTCTGAGAGAACGCTATCCAACGCAGTTGCATGGCTATCAGACCCCACGGTGGGGGCTGTAACATGCGTTAAAAACCCGGAGCGGGGAGGCTTCCTAGGTGTAGAGGGGGGCTACAGGGGGTTCTACAACACCGTTAGGCTAGCTGAGAGCAAGGCCTGGTCAACACCTGTATTCCACGGGGAGCTAGCAGCCTATAGGAGGGAGCTCCTAGAAGCAGTGGGAGGGTTCCCAACGGACATAGGGGCAGACGATAGCCATACAGCTACGCTGGTAGCCTTAAGAGGCTACAGGGCCATAGCTGTCGACGACGTAGAGTGTATTGAGAAGGTACCAGAGGAGGGATACCACGCTTGGAGGGTTAGGAGGGCACAACACCTAGTACAACACTTCCTAAAAACCCTGAGGCACGTGGGGAGGGCCCCCAACAGGTTTAAACCCATACTCCTAGTAGAGGCGTACCTACAC